>JAEKLQ010000024.1 GCA_019509785.1 Fibrobacterota bacterium
CGGGATGTCTTGGACGCGATCGGCTCGATCCGGGGCAAATAGCGTTCCACCATGCATACGAGCACGACCATATATAACATCACGTTTTCGCGGATGAGGTAACCGGAAGTGATGGAGACGAGGCAATGGTTTAGCAAGGTGATCAGTACCGCGAACCCGATGGTCGAGGGATAGCGGGCGCTCCGCAAGGCCAGGCGCAGGGCTCTTCGCAACGTGGCCGCCAGGAACCAAACCAGAAGCCCCAGCCCGATGAAGCCATACTTGTGGAGGGTCTCGAAATATTCCGAATGGATCGACCACCAGTTAATGAATTTGCTCATTCCGAGTTGGGTGAAGAACAGGTAAAGACGGGCTCCCGAACCATGGCCGAACCAGGTCCGCTTTTGCCAAACCACCAGCGATTCGTGGATACGGTAGCCCAGCGAGGACCAGGGATTTACGAGTTCGTTGGCCGAATGCGCGGTCAGGCGATTGAGAATAAACCCTCCCAGGCCTGTGCCCGAGGAGAGGCGGAGAATCGCTTCCGCGGACACCACTAGGAGGACGAGCGCAGGCAAAAGTTTGCGTAAGCCGTCGAAGCCGATAAAACCCGCTTTACGGATGCGGAGGGATGCGTAAACCAGGAAGGAGGCGGCGGCCGATATCCAAAGCCCGCGTGTTTCGCACGCCAAAAGCCCCATCAGACAGAGTACCAGGCTGGCGAAAAGGAACCCCCTGATTCGCTTGGAAAGATCAAGGCCCAGCAAAATGGGGACGAGGAGCACGCCATCGGCGAAAAACACCTCGTTCCAGGTGATCACCCGTCCGCCGGCGATTAGGAATTCGGCATAGCCGCGGCGATTGAAGAGGAAAAGTCCGATGTAAGCAAGCACCAGGGAATCGGGTGTATTGAAGAAGAGGAAGTTCGAGCCAGGCAGGTTGCCAGGGAAATAGAGGAGATATCCCGCGAAGGCCAGCAGCATGAATCTGAAATTGTCCATGCGCAGGAAAAGCATTGGCAACGGGGCGAAAAAGAATCCGAACCAGGTTTGACGGGTGAAATGGGTGATAAGGCTTAGGATACCCAGATAGGCAAAGTACCCGCCGAAGGTCAAGGCATCGAGGGACGGGACTCGCCGGTCCGCTATGCGGTTCGCCGCGTGTATCGCCATAGTCCCATCCTGATCTGCCGCAATTTGGCGTAGTCCTCCGGTCGCTCTTCCCGGAAACGCCGGAAGTATTCGATCACGGAAACGCATGCCATTCCCGCGAAGATGCTTAAGCAGAAGCAACCAGCCACTATTTTCATCCGCTTCGGGGAAACGCGCTTCTGCGGCGGGACGGCCAGGTCGAGAACCTGGACCGTGGGCGTGTTTTTGGCTTCCTCGAATTTCGCGGTTTCGTATTGGCTCATCATCATTTCGAACAAGGTTTCCTGGATCTTCAGATTGCGCTTAAGCCTAAGCAACTGAAGCCCGAGATCGGGAGCCATCTTATACGGGATCAGGAGTTCGGATTTACGTTCTCGAAGCAGGCCGTCCCTCTGCCGCCTAAGCTCCGCCAACTCCAGCTCCGCTTCCTTTATCTTCGGGTTATCCGCGGAAAACACGCGCCGGTCGATGTCCAGGTTCAGCTCCGCCGCCATGTATTTGGCCTCCATGGTCGTGCCCGCATCTATGGTCGCCTTCGATTGCTCGTCGATATCCATCATGTTATTCCGTTTCTGGAACCCGACGAACTCGTTTTCCGCCGAGTCCAGATCGGTTTTGATGAGGGCCAGCCTTTCTTCCAGGAAGACGCGCTGGTTATGTTCCGTTTCCACGGAAAGCCGCTTATAGATGGCGTCCAACCGGGCAGCCATGAAATTGGCGATGCCTGCCGCCCTTTCCGGGCTCTCATCTTCCGCACGCAGCACGAAAGTCCCCTCGTCCGCCACTTCGAATCCGATGTGCTTACGGAATTCCTTTTCCAGATCTTCCATGAAGTACGTCTTCTTGCGGTCGAACTTATAGACATGGGCCAGCTTGAAGGAGTCGATGACCTCATGGTCGAGGGTGCGGCTTCCCAGGATCGCCAAGTACAGGTTTTCCAGGTTCTCGCCGCCCCCTTGCGACGAAAGCAGGCTTCCGGCGCCGGTCGCGAGCTTGGCTAGAGGGATGCCCTTCATGATTTTCGACAGCCCTTCGCCCGAACCCTTGGGCGGCATGAGCACCGTATGGGCTTCGTATTTCTTAGGCAAGAGGTACGCGGCGATCACGGCGGCGACAGTCCAGGCGACCGTGTGCGAAATCAGGAATCGCTTCCAGCCCGTTAGGACTAAAACGAAAGCGAGTACGTCCAGCCTGGCTTCTTGGGGGGTCCTTACGATCATACGAAGTTATCCGTCCTCATCCGGCCGCTCCGGGTTATTCATCCGGGCGTTCCGCCCTCAGCGCGCCCTCGTCACGGCGATATAGGTGAGCGCCAGGCTGGCGATGGTGGCCAAGGTTTGCACCAAAGGCAGATAGACCGTGGTTACGCGCTTATTCTCCACGGAAGCGGGCACCACGATAACGTCCCCTTCTTCGATGGACTCCGGGCTACGTAGCTGGGCTATGCCATTATAATATCGCATAACCACTATATTTGGTTTATCCGCCAGGCTCGTATACCCCTTCGCCAGCGAGATATAGTGGAGAAGCGGCTCTCCGCCCTTGAATGGATAGGCGCCGGGGCTTCGTACGTTGCCGCTGACGTAAACGAATTCTTCCTTGCGCGGGACGTGGATTTCGTCCCCGCCCTCCAGCTTGACCGCGGAAGGCGGATTGCTTTCCAGGCTGATCACCGCGAAATCGCCGGTCCCGATCATGTCGTTCAGGGAAGCGTTGATCTCGGGCCTTACCGCGGCGCTGGAGGCCGAAGCCCAGCGCGGCGGCGCTAGGGCATTGGCCTTGGACGGAAGGTATGCCGTTCCCGGTGGCATAAGTTTATTCGAGCGGACGATGAAGACCCGGTTCATGCTGGCTTGGGGGGTGCCTTGCCCGGCGAAATCGAGGATATCCTGGGCGGTCGTCTTACCCCTTTCGATGGGATAGGTGCCCGGCCTTAAAGCTTCGCCGCTCACGAGAACGGTATCTTGGGATCCGAAGTTGGCCAGAGACGGTATGGTGATTACATCGTTGTCGATCAAAACCAAGGAAGAAGCTTCATGCAGCGGAATTTTACGCGGCCCGCTTCCGGCGCTACGGTACATCACATAACCCGTATCGGCAGAATTTCTACGGGCCAGCAGAGGCAGCACATCGCCAAGGGTTTCGCCCGGGATCAAGGGAATGCGGCCTTGCACCAGGCCCGTCAATTCGCCCCCGATGCAAACACTGGAGCCCGTATTCGGGACCTCGATCCGGTCTCCCGTGTAGAGGTAAGGATTTTGCGAGGCATCCCCGCCCGATAGGGCCTTGAGCAGGTCGTAGACCTTCACCGAATCGCCGTTGCCGCAACGGACCTGGCGAAGGTTGGCTTCGCCGTAGGAAGGCAATTGGCCCTGGTTGCCTTGCATTACCGCATCCAGCAAGCGGCGCGTTCCGTCCAGCCTGTATGAGCCGGGATTCGAGAGGGCGCCCACCATGGTAACGACCGGGCGTTTGCATTTCTTCAGCATCACGTAGACATCGTATCTGCCCTTAAGCGAAGCCCGGAACGATTTCTTTATCCTCACGATGGCTTCCGTGAGCGGGATCTTGCCCAGGGTAATCAGGCCTACGTCCCCGATATACAGGTTTCCGTCCGGATCGACGGTCGCCCCGTACTCATGGCTCGGCAGGCCGATGATTCCTATCCGGAACGCGTCCCCGCCCCCGATCAGGTATTCCTTGGGTACGATGGAATTGTCCACGGACTCGTCAGCTATGCCGGAAGCGAGGTCGGGCTTGGGGCCGGACTCGGCGAGAAACTTCCGGGCCGTTATCGATGAGATGTCGAATGGCCCGGCCGCGGCGACCAGCGAGCAGAAAGGAATCAAAAGTTGGTCGATCCGCATACAGCCCCAAAATGCCCCAACCTTGATCGCTTAGGACTCTCTCCCGGATTTCACGAATGCAAAGCCCATGCCATGGTCGGCACCGCGATTAGGGCCCGATTATGAAGGGCCCGGGGCCTATCGGGTCGGGTATTGCCCGACGGCATTCAAGAATTGACCGCTAAGTCGCGGGTCGGCGGGGAGGCTGGGGATGGGTCGGAGGCGGGTACGGCCGGGGGCCAAGGAGAGGAGCTAGACTCCCGACTTCACCTTGGCCGCGCCATTGCCTGCAGCCGGAAGGGCGGCCCCATGCTGCAGCTCGCGGGCGATGTCGTTGAAGATCTCCACCTCGTGGCGGCCGAAGTTCACCGGTTCGATCACCGGCAGGTACTTCTGGTGCACGCCGTCCTTGTTCACCAAGGTGCCGCTCTTCTCGAAGGTGGTCACGGTGGGCAGAGCCACCGACACGTTCCCGTACTTGAGCAGATCGGATTTGGCGAAGTCGAGCAGGACCACGTTCTCGCTGCGGTCCAGCACCGCCTTCAGCTCCGCGGTCGCTTGGTAGCCGGGGATATTATGGACGAGGACCAAGGTGGCGATCTTGGCCTTGTCCGCCGCGAGTTCCTTGAGGGAGGCGTCGGCGTCGATGCCGAGGGTTTCCTGCATTCCCTTGCGGTTGGGATTCTTGTCGCCCGAGATGGTGAAACCGGGGAAGACCTCGTCGGCGCGGCCGGGATTGGCGTAGCCGGCCACTTCGGATCCGGGTACGGCGGCGGCCAGGAGTTGCAGGGCGGCGAAGGCTTCGTTGGAATTCCAGGCGCTGATCAGGAACACCGCCCGGCCTTTCTTGAGCAAGGCGGCGGCGGCCTGGCGGGCCTCCTTATAAGTCGCGTCCTTGCCGTCGAGGAGCGGCTTCATCAATCGGTTTTCCTGCACGTAAGGGAAGGAGAGGCGGCCGTAATCGCACATCCATTCCTTGTTCACCTGATCGTTCCGGCGCGGTACGATGCGCTTGATCTTCTCCTTGGCATCCAGATCGACGCGGGTGTTGCAGCCCACGGCGCAATCGGCGCACATCGAAGGGCGCGAATGCAGGTTCCAAACGCGGGTCTGGAACAGGAAATCGGAGGAGACCAAGGCGCCTACCGGGCAGATGTCCACGGTGTTCAGGGAGAGGGGGTTATCCAGGGCCTTGCCCGGGAACAACGAGATCTCGGAGCGATCGCCGCGGTAGATGACGCCCAAGGTGCCCTGGCCGGAAATCTCCTCTTCGAAGCGCACGCAACGGGTGCATACGATGCAGCGCGATCCCCAGTACTTGACGTGGGGCCCCATGGTGGCCTTGGACTTGACAACCTTCTCTTCGTGGAAGCGGCCATGATCGCGGCCGTATTCGTAGGAATAATTCTGCAGCTTGCATTCGCCGGCCTGATCGCATTCGGGACAGTCCAGGGGATGGTTGATGAGCAGGAATTCCATCACCGACTTGCGGGCCTCTTCGACGTCCTTGCCCTTGGTGGTGACCTCCATGCCTTCGGCCACGGGTTGGGCGCAAGCCACGACGGGGCGCGGCGCCCCTTTCAGGCCCACCATGCAAATACGGCAATTGCCGGCGATGGTCAGATCCGGGTGATAGCAGTAATGCGGGATGTCGATTCCGTTTTCCTGCGCGGCGCGGATCACGGTCCAATTGGCAGGAACGGTGAGTTCCTTGTCGTCGATCTTGATCTTGACTTCTTTGGGGGCGCTCATCGCGAATCCTTCCGCCTTACTTCTTTTCCTGCCGCGAACCGACGTCCATGGCGCTCGGCCCCGCGCCTGTGGCGGATAACCGCTTGGCCTCCGGCGAGATCTCGTCCCGGTAGTTGCGCTGCTTCTCTACGAAAGCCTTGTCCTTGATCTTGGCGAGGAAGTCGCCCTTGAAATGCTGCAGGAAGCCTTGCATGGGCATGGCCGCCGCGTCGGCCAACACGCAGATGGTGCGTCCGCGCATGTTCTTGCAGACGTCGGCCAAGAGCTCCAGATCGCCCTCGTGGCCTTCGGCATGATGCATGCGATGGGCCAATTTCTCCAGCCAGCCCGTGCCTTCGCGGCAAGGGGTACACTGGCCGCAAGACTCGTGATGGTAGAAGCGCATAGTATTATAGATGGCGTCGACCATGTCCACGCTCTCGTCCAGCACGGTGATGCCGCCCGAACCGAGCATGGATCCCAGCGAGGCCAGGCTCTCGTAATCGAGGGTGCATTTGTCGACCATCTCGACGGTAAGCACCGGGGCAGACATTCCGCCGGGAATCACCGCTTTCAGCTTGGTCCCGTCCTTCATGCCGCCGCCATACTTCTCGATCATCTCGCGCATGGGGATGCCGAGGGGAACTTCGTACACGCCCGGTTTCTTGACCGCGCCGGAAAGGCAGAAAATCTTGAAGCCCGGGCTCTTCTCCGTGCCCCATTGCTTATGCCAGGCGGCGCCGTTCTTGACGATATGCGTCACCGCGGAAATGGTCTCCACGTTGTTGACGATGGTGGGGCACTTGAACAGCCCTGAGACCGCCGGGAAGGGCGGCTTGATCTTGGGATAGCCGCGGCCGCCCTCGATGGAGGAGAGCATGCCCGTCTCTTCGCCGCAAATGTAGGCTCCCGCCCCCCGCACCACGGTGATGATGAGGTCTACGGCGGTCTTGCCTTCGGCCGCGGTTCCGAAAATACCCTTGCCCACGAAGCCCTTGGCCTTGGCCTCATTCACCGCGGCGAGCAAGCGCTCATAACCGAGGATGAATTCGCCGCGCAGGTAGAGGAAGGCGTGCTTGGATCCGATGGCGTAGCAGGTGAGGATGACGCCCTCGACCAACTGGTGCGGATCCCTTTCCAGGATGTAACGATCCTTGAAGGTCCCCGGCTCGCTCTCGTCGCCGTTGACGGCCAGGTAGATGGGCTTGCCCGTGCCCTTGGCCAGGAAGCTCCACTTCTTGCCGGTGGGGAAGCCCGCGCCGCCGCGGCCGCGCAGGCCCGATTCGTCCACCAGCTTGATAAGGGCCGCCGGATCGGTGACGCCGACATGGGCGCGCGCGGTCTCATAGCCGCCGCGCTTCAGATAATGATCGAGGGTATGGGAGCCGGGCTCGTTGATGTACTTCAGCAGAATGGGGCTGAAGGGAACCACGGGCTTAGGAGCGGCGGGAGCGGCCGGGGCAGCGGGCGGAGCGCCAGCTCCAGGGGCCGGAGCGGCCGCCGCAGGGGCCGCGCCCGCGGGGGCCGGTTGGGGCGCGCCCACGTTCTTTTGGGCGGCGGACTCGTCGGCCTTTTGTTGGGGCGGCACGCCGGGGGCGCCGGCCGGATTGGGCTTGGTTTCGTCGGCCATTTTAATGAGCCCCCTTCTTATGGCCGTTGGTCGAAGGCTTGGCCCCGCCATTAACGCCATCGGCGACGGGCACGGTGAGCGGGGTCGCCAAAGGTTTAGGGATCGCCGTGGTCAAGGGGCCTTGGCCCGCGGCCAGGTACGGATCCTTATCGTCGAAATGGCGCGCTCCCTCGTCGGTTTCGCCCGGGAAATTGTAATGCGCCGGCAGGTAAGGCACGCGCGTGTCCATGGCCTTGCCGGCTTTGCCCGCGTATTCGGAGGGCGACTTGCCTTCCTTCTTAAGCAGCGAATCGATGTACTCGTCCATCGTCTTCCCGCGCATGGAGCAGAAGTGCTCGTTGTCCTTCTGCACCACCGGAGGCTTATCGCAATCGGCCAGGCACTCCACCTTCTCGCAAGAGAAAAGGCCGTCGGCGGTGATCTCGCCGGCCTTGATGCCGAGCTTCGCGCGGATCCGGTCCAAGGCCGCGTCGGTATTGCCTTCCAGGGCGCACATCAAGGTGGCGCAGACCATGAAGCGATGCTTTCCGTGGAACGGGCGCTTGAAATGGGTGTAGAAGGTGACCATGCCCTGCACGTGCGCCACCGGCATATTGCAGAGGTTGGCGACGATTTCCATGGCCTCGTCCGTGATGCAGCCGAATTCCTCTTCGGCCAGGCGCAGGGTCATCATCAGGGCCGAACGCTTGTTGGGGTACTCTTCGGCGTATTCGTGGAACTTGGCCATGCGTTCGGGCGAGAGTTCGGTTCGGCGGACGGCGGCCGCCCCCTTGGACGTGGTCGGGCTCATCGATCGAGCTCCCCGGCGATGATGTTGAACGATCCCAGGATGGCCACCAGATCGGCCAGCATGGCCCCGTCCAAAAGCTTGGACAGGATGGGGTAGTTGATGAAGGAGCAGCCGCGGATACGCACCCGGTAGGGATTGGAGGAACCGTCCGAAACGATGTGCCAACCGAGTTCGCCGTTGGGCGCTTCGGTGGCCGAGTACTGGTCGGTCACGGGCGGATGGATGCCATGATCGTCGCCCGGCATCACCAATTTGAAGTGGTGGATGAGCGATTCCATGTCCCCGTAGGTAGACGTCTTGTCCGGCAAGGTCCTCTTCTGATCCTGGAAATTGATGGGGCCGGGCTCCAGGAGTTTCATGGCCTGGCGCACCAGCTGGATGGACTGTTCCATCTCGTCCACGCGCACCTTGTAACGCGAAAGCGTGTCGCCTTCCTTGTATACGGGCACGTCGAACTTGAGTTCGTTATAGATCAGGTACGGCCGGAATTTGCGGAGGTCGTAGTCCAGGCCCGAGGCGCGCCCCATGGGTCCCGTAATCCCGTAGGACATGGCCATGTCTTTCGAGATGCAGCCGATGCCTTCGACGCGATCCAGGAAGATGCGGTTCTGGTAGAAGCTCTTCCGCAGATTGTCGATGGTCTTTTCCATGCTATCGAGGATGGCGGTGACCCGCTTCTCGAAATCGGCGGGCAGGTCGAAGGCGAGGCCGCCCACGCGCGTGTAGCTGGTCGTCAGGCGCGTGCCGGTCACGGCCTCGAACACGTCGTATAGCTTCTCGCGCTCCACGAAGGTCCACAGGATGGAAGAGAAAGCGCCCAAATCCATGGTCATGGCGCCCAGGCATAGGGAATGGTCCGCCAGGCGGGACATCTCGGCCAGGATGGTGCGGATCACCTGGCAGCGGCGGGGCACGGTGATGCCGAGCAATTCCTCGCACGCCACGGCGAAGCCGATGTTGTTGGAAAGCGGCGAGAAGTAATTGAGGCGATCGGTCAAGGTGATGAACTGGTTGTAGCTGCGGAACTCGCCCAGCTTCTCGAAACCGGTATGCAGGAATCCGATCTCCTGTTCCGTCTTCACGATGCGCTCGCCCTTCACTTCCATCTTGACGCGCAAGGTCCCGTGCATGGCGGGATGCGACGGGCCCACGTTCATATGGACGGTGTTCTCGTCGCGCTCGACGATCTCCTGCTCGTAGGAATACATCAGCCTTCCCCTTTCGGCCGTTGGGTGCTGGCATGGTAGACGGGGAAATTGCCGCGCTCGCCGCGGCCCTTGAGGGGGTAATCCTTACGCAAGGGATGCCCTTCGTAATCGTCCGGCATGAGGATGCGCTTCAGATCCGGATGGCCCATGAATTCGATGCCGTACAGGTCCCACACCTCGCGCTCGGTCCAATTGGCCCCGGCGAAGAGATCGGTGATGGATGGCAGGCGCGGATCCCCGTCCGGCACGAAAGCCTTCACCTGCGCCTTCACGCCGAGTTCGGGGGACAGCAGGGTGTAAACGACCGCGAAGCGTTCGGGCTGGGCGACGGGGTACTTCAGATAATCCACGGCCGTGATGTCGATGAACATGGCGAAGCCGAGCGAGGGCTCATCGCGCAGGAAGCGGATCAGATCCTTGGCGTCCTGTCCCTTCACCTTGAACTGGTGGTAATGCGATTTCTCCTCGCGGCCCAACAGGCGGTCGCCCATGCGGGCTTCCACTTGCGCGATCACCTTGAGATGGTTTTCAGGAAGGTAAGTAATCATGTCTTGGCCTGGGGAGCGGCATGGTCCGCGGCGGGATGGCGGGGAGGATTTCCCGCCGCCTCGGCGGCGACCGGGTGGTGGGCATGCTGCGGGGTGCTGCGATCCACGCCATGCCGGTAATGCGTATCCGGCGTGCGGAAGGCCACCGACTTGGCCGGATCGGAGGCCCCGTCCGAGGTGACGTATTCCTGAGACTTGGCCTGGCCCTTCTTGGCCTTCTCCTGCACCATCATCAAGGCGTCCAGGAAGGCTTCTGGCCGCGGCGGGCAGCCCGGCATGTACGCATCCACGGGGATGAATTGATCCACGCCCTGGATGAGGGTATAGGTGTCGAAGACGCCGCCGGAGCTGGCGCAGGCGCCCATGGAGATGCACCATTTGGGCTCGGGCATCTGTTCCCAGATGCGTTGCAACACGGGCATCATCTTGAGGGAGATGCGCCCCGAGACGATGAGCAGGTCGCTCTGGCGCGGGCTGAACTTCATCACCTCCGAGCCGAAGCGGGAGGCGTCGTACTTGGCCATGAAGGTGGCCATCATCTCGATGCCGCAGCAGGCGGTGCCGAAGGGCATGGGCCACAGGCTGTTGGCGCGGGCCCAGTTGATGGCCGTGTTCAGGGTGGTCGTCGTCCAATCGTTGGTGGAGCCGGTCATATCACTCCCATTCCAGGGCCCGGGTCTTGATAATGTAAAAGAGCCCCATCCCGAGGATAACCAGGAAGAAAAGCACCGCGGGCAGGGTCCCGGTGTGGAGGAGATGCTTGAAGCCCAATGCCCACGGCAGCAAGAAGATGGTCTCGATATCGAACAAGATGAAGAGCAAGGCGAAAGTGTAAAACTTCAGGGCGAATGGCCGATGCGGATTGTCGACCTGATCGACACCGCACTCATAGGGTTCAAACTTGACCTTACTGTAGGTCTTCTTGGGGCCGAGGAAAGACGAGGCGGCGATGGCGCCGACGCCGGTCAATACTACGAGAATTCCGTACAGGATGAAGGGGAGATATTCGCTGAGCATTCCAGGCTTTCGGGACCCCGTATCCGAGCCGTCCGACTAGGGTTCCCGGATGCGGAAAAGTGGGTTTTTCAGTCCGTTTTCAAAGGGAAAAGCTAGGAAATGCCGATGGGATCGGCAACCGCGCCGCAGCCGCCTCCCCTTACGGCCAAAGGCCGCACGCAGTTTTTCCACCACCCCCATGGGACAACTTTATCTTCAGGATCAGGGCGAACGCCCCTGCCGCGGACCGCGTAACTAATTGAGACGCCCGCTGGGCTACCAGCAGGGGAGGAGAATTATGTCTGAAGGGAAAAGGCAGGAGCCCGAAGCTCTGGTGCTCGATAGGATGTTGTCGGGGCTGGCTTTCCCGGCCACTCTCGCCCAGGTCGCCAACCACCTGGCCATGACCGCGAACGCCAAGGGCGGCGGCCGCGCCGCCGAACTGCACGATTTGATCATCCAGCTGGATGTGCAAGAGTTCGCCAGCCGGGAGGCCTTGCATAAGGCCATCCGCGAGTACCACGCTTGGGAGCGCGAGCATAGCCTATTAGTGGGGTGAGATTATCGAGAGGGCCGGGAGTTATCGGTGCGATTCGGTTCGGGCCTGGGAAGAACCCCGGGTCGGCGCGAAGCGGGGACCGGCTCTGAACGCATCCCGCCGGAACCGTCCCTCGACATCATAGCCCGCCCGCTCGCCTTGGGCCAGCTTCCCGGCGCCGGACGCGCCTAACGCCGAAGGCTCCGCCACCGTCACCGTCATGGACCCGCATTCGGCGGGACCGCCATTATCCAGGCATAAGGACACCTTCAAGTCGCCCTGGGCCTGGGGCGAAAAAAGCCATAAGCCCTCGTCCGCCCCCGAGGCCGTATCCACTTGGACTCCCTCCAGGGTCCAGACCGCGTGCAAGTCGGGAAAGGGACTGGCCTGGATCAGGGACAGGTTGGTAATCACCGGGCGGATGAGCATGGAATCCCGGCCGTTCCAGGCCTTATCCGCAGGCATGGTGAAGAGCGGATCCGGCGCTACGTTCCGGATCGCGATGCGTACATCGCGGCTGCGCGCGCTATCGCGAAAGTGCGCGGAGAAACGCAGGACCATGGCCGTATCGGCCGTGACCCGGGGAAGCGCCAAGGAGAGGGATTTCACCTCCGGATCCAGAAGGCGCAACGGGAGACCGTCCACCCATGACCATTGGAATTGGTCGGCGCAATCGGCGGTCGCGGAAAGCCGCAGGGCCGATCCCTCGGGGAGGGAAGTATCCGCCGGGACGAGGAAACGGATGTCGCAAAGGACGGGCGGCGCGAAGGAGAGCAAGGTCTGGCCCGGCTGCTGGTTGGCGTAGGCCAGCTTGATCCAATCCGGGGTACGCGTCGCGGCGGAAACCTCCGGTTCATCCAACATCCCCTGGTAATACGCGTCGGCGGCCCAATTGCTCCGGCCCAGGAAATTGGAGCCCCGCGTCAAAGCGGGTATGGTATCGTCGAGGTCGCCCGCGGCGATTTCCGCGCCGTTGCGGTAAATGCGGGCCGTCTTCCCCGAGACCGTGACGGCGAAAAGTTGCCATTCCCCCAGCACCAGGGTCCCGCCCGGGGTGGTCACGGAACTCGCATGGGAACCGTTCCAGATCTCGAAGTGGAGCGAGTCGCCGCCGTTGGATCGGCTTAAGTACACGTTGTCCTTGCCCGCGCCATTGCCGAAGTCCATGAACCGCGCCCCTGGGGCCGTCGAAGCGGGATTGGCCCAAACCGAAAACGTGAATTCCCGGGACACGCTGTCGAAGGGTTGCCAGGTCTGGAGGAAATCGCCCGGATTCCCGCCATCCAGGCTGTCCGCGAAACCGATCACCCCGCGCGTCTGTTCATCGGCATCGTAGTTCCCCGCTACCGCCTCCATGCCGCCGGGCACGGCGTTCGGCCGCGCCGTCTGGTACCTGCCGCCCAGGTGCCACACCGCCGCGAAACCGTTGGAATGCGAGAACACCTTGCCGGGCTCGCTCGCGGCGGCCGCCGAGGGATTGCCCCAATGGAGCCGCAGCAGGGTCCCTTTGGAATTCCCCTTTACCGTGTCGGCCAAAACCCACAGGGCGGCCGTTCCGGCGGCGGAATCGTAGGTGTCGATCTCGAACGGCAAAGCCGTTCCGTCGGGCTTGCTGAAGCGGATGTCCTGCCCGCTGCCGCGGGCCTGGGCGAAAGGGAAATCGGCGGCGGTAAGCCGTACCAGGACGGGAAAGGAAACGACATCGGCGGAAACCCCGGCTCCGTCCGGCGAGGTATCGAAGTAGATATCCTTCTGATGGGCCCAAGCGGAATAGTCATCGGCGATGGCGGGCACGGATGCGATCAAGACGGAGAGTAAGCAAAGACGACCGGTATGGAACATACCCGAATCCCCGACCCTCGCGGGCCCTGGCAACCGAATCATTGTAAACCTCAGGAAGAGCGCTATGCCGAAACTAGACTCCCCCGACATCAAATAATATCCCCTGCCTAGGGTCGAATCCACCGATGCTTATGTTATTTGCGGATAATCCGGAGAAAGGTCAAGATTAGGGAGCGGGAGCGCTGTCGGGCCGGCCTCGCTCTCAGGGCAGCCCAAATGCATTGGCTCGGTTCAGATCCCGACCGTTAATGAAGTGCCGAGCATCCACCGCGTCCCGTCATTCAATTGGCCCGACCCGAACAGGAAATGCCCGAAGGGGGGACTGACCGGCGGCACGTACGCGGTATGGCCGAAATTGACTTCCAGCCTGAAATCAAGCCAACCCAGCGAGGCGGGCGGGAACAGGATGAATCCGATATCGGAAAGCGGCCCGAAGCGCGTACGTTCGAATTTGAAGGCCAACCTCTGGAAGGGCCGCAACTCCACGTCCCAACCATTCATTCCCCACGAATCGTCCTGCGCCGAACCTTCCTTCGGATCGTGGGGCTCATTGAAGAACAATCCCATGCGGGCATGCACCAACCGGCCCGCCGAAGCCCATGCCAGCGAGGGCTCCATCCATCCGGGGATTTTGAAGGAGCCGACCTCGTCCGGCAAGCGGGCCTTGGGCGATATGAAATGGTGGTAGGCGAATCCAAGATCGAGGCGCCCGTGCGGGTTCGTATGGGCCGCGTCCAGCCCGATGTCCATGCCTACGCCGTGGGAATGCACGGCGTTGAACGCGTTATACCCGACGATGGCCAGGTCCATTCCCGCCGCGATCCGGTAAGGCGCATCGGGATCGGCCGGATAAACGGCGGCGATGCCGGGAACGTATTCGCCTTCGTCATTCACAATATTGGTGGCATCGAGGCGCTTGATCCCTCCGAAGTACCCGAATCCCGCGGCGAGGCCGATGGGGAGGGAAAGCTTGTCCTGCGGCCACCCGAAAGCCAATTGCCCGAAGGTTTGCCGGTACTCCATGCTGGTCCATCCGGTATTTCCGACGGCAACCGATACGCGATGCACATCGGCCAGGGCGGCGGGATTGAAGCGCGCGGCGGCGGGCCCCTGGGAGGGCAGGCCTGTCTGCGCCTGGGAAATGATGTTGTCTTCACGATAGGTGATTTGCGCGATGGCCGAGGCGGGGAACAAGGCGCCCAGGAGCGCGAGGAGCAAAGTTTTCACGGGCATGCGGAAAGGATAATTAATTCCGCGGTGACGCCTTTGGCGTCCTGCTAATGCCAGAACAGATTCACCGTCTCGAGCAGGAACAGCGCGATGATGATCCATTCCAGCATATTGCTTTGACGGAACTGGAGCATCTCAGCGAACAATTCGAGGTTCTCCTTGATCTCGCGCAGTTGGTAGTCGAGGGAACGGAAGCGCTCCACCACGTCGAAGGTCTTCTTCATGCCGCGATCGATCTTGTCCAGGTACTCGTTCTCCCAGGTGATGTCCGGCGCGTCCATGATGTACAGGTTGTCCACCATGCGGTTGCGCACGCCCAAGGTGCGGCCGATGTATTTCTGCACGTTGCGGCGCGAGGTCTTCAGGCGTCCGTAGCGTTCCAGTTCCAAGGCCACGCGTCCCGCATCGGCCAGGAGCCTGTCCACGATGGACTCGTTGTAGTCCAGCGCCGCAGAATGGCCCACGTACAGCATGATGATGCGCAGCACGTCGGCGTTGAAGGCGGGAAGATGGATGTCGTTGAATCCGAAAGCCAGTTCCTGCGCGCCGGCATGCACGCGGAAGTCCTCGCTCATGCGGCGATCCAGGGGGATTTCGAAATACTGCGTAAGGCTCTCCAGCACCGAGTTCATTTCGGCTTCGCCATGCCCCGCGAAGGTGACCACGCCGTAATCCATGACGTAGACGTAGCCCTCTTCCCGCTCCCCCGTACCTTCGGGGGAGGCCGCCTTGCGGCGGAAAAACAGCTCGCCCGGGGCGGCGGCCACCAACTCGCCGGCAAAACCAGCGCGGCAACGTTTGATGTCTATCCCTTCGGCCACTTGGAAGGCCCGGATGGTGAGGAGATGGCGCGTATCGAGTTCCATAAGGCAACGATACTCGTAGAACGGGCTGTCGGGCAAGTCGCATGATGTCACTCGCGGGCGGAGGAGCACCATCAAGGTTACCTGATGAGACTCGGGCTGCCCAATTGACAGATCTGAGAGGGCGCCCTTAAATCGTGTCGCCCGCCTTGGCCTCGGCCACGCCGGACAGCGCCGTTTCGAAGAGAGGTCCGGTAAGGTAGCGTTCCCCGGAGTCGGGCAAGATCACGACGATGGTTTTGCCGGAAAACTCCGGCAATGCCGCCAGCCTTGCCGCCACCGCCACGGCGGCGCCGCTGCTTACCCCGGAGAGGATCCCCTCTTCGGCGGCCAGGCGCCGGGCGAATTCCAGCGAGTCGGCGGAATTGATCAGTTCGACCCGGTCTACGACGGATAGGTCCAAGGTCTTCGGGATAAAGCCGGCCCCGATCCCTTGGATCTTGTGCGGCGCGGGTTTGATTTCCTGCTTGGCCAGGAATTGCGAAATCACCGGGCTTTCGCTCGGCTCGACCGCCACGCTGAGGATGGCCTTGCCTTTTTGCTTCTTGATGAAACGCGAGACGCCCGTAATGGTCCCGCCCGTCCCTACGCCCGAAACCAGGATGTCGATCTTGCCATCGGTGTCCTCCCATATTTCCGGGCCCGTGGTGGACTCGTGGATCGCCGGATTGGCCGGGTTCTCGAATTGCTGGGGCATGTAATAACGCTGAGGATCGGCGTCGCGTATTTCGGCGGCTTTCTTGATCGCGCCGTTCATCCCCTTGGGCCCTTCGGTCAATACGATGCGCGCGCCGAAAGCCTTCAGCACCTTGCGGCGCTCGACGCTCATCGTTTCCGGCATGACCAAGGTGATTTTGTATCCGCGCGCCGCGGCGACGAAGGCGAGGGCGATGCCGGTATTGCCGGAGGTCGGCTCCACGATCTCGACGCCGGGCTTCAACAGGCCCTTCTTCTCGGCGTCCCAGATCAATGCCGCTCCGAGCCGGCACTTGACGGAATAGGCCGGATTGCGCCCCTCTATTTTCGCGAAGACCTTGCCCCCTTGGGGCACGACGCGATTCAACCGGATGAGGGGGGTCCGCCCGATTGATAGCGAGTTGTCATTGAAGATGGCCATCGTGTTCCTCTCGAGTCGCCGGAAGCGGGGATTCGCGTATCCGTAGATATCGATAAAGGAAAGATGCAAAAAGCGGAACGTCCCACGGGGACGCGCGAACAGGCAGGACTGAAGGGATGCGCAACCGCGCATCCCTTAGCCCGCTCAGAACTGGCTGATGAACTTCCAGGTTTCCGCGGGGACCCAGGTTTTGCTGCCGCCGGGCGAAGGGGTATGGGGCCCTACGAAGATACAGGCCCTGGCGGGATAACCATCGGTGCAACCCTGGAAGTCGGCGCATTTCGGGTTCATCCCGCTGGCGTCGGTGGGAACCAGGGTACCCGGGATATCCATGGCTTGGCAGCCGTCCAGCTTGGCGAACTCGTTGATCTGCGGCACGCCGTATGCGGGATAGGTGCAGGTCTGATCCTGGGTTCCATGGGTCATGAAATAGGGGACGGGCTTGTTCTTCTTGTTGCATCCGCTCATGGGGCCGCCGGAGTGGACCGCGACCGCGCGGAACATATCGGGCGCTTCGCAGGCCAGGGCGTAGGACATGGAACCGCCCATGCTGAACCCTTCGGCGAAGATGCGGGAGTTATCGATGCAGAGTTCGCCCTTCAGCATGTCGACCAACGAGGTGATGAAGGGGACTTGGCCGCTCGGCCAGCTGTTGCCCTGGCCTTGGGGGGCGACGAAAATGGTGGTCGACTTCCCCCCGGACGGATTGGCGAGTTCCGCCAGCCCGTAATAGGGTTTGATGGTGGCGCTACCGTTACCGCCGTCGGTGACGTTATTGGCGGTTCCGTTCAGCCAATGGATCGATACGATCAAACGGTAGGCGGTATTATTGTCGTAGTCGGCGGGGACAAGGAGGTTATAGGTGCGGGCGCCTCCTCCTCCGGGAGGGGTGAAGGTCAAGGCCTTCCCGGTCTTGAGCGTCGAAGTCTTGCCGCATCCGGCGCTACGGCCGCCGGTAGAGGGGGCGCTCAGGGAAACGTCCAACGTCGCGTCCCAGGCGGTGACGGAAACCTGCTTGGTCGTGTAGCCGGTGGCGGTGACCTGAAGCATATCCAGGTCGGCGGCCGTTTTCGCGAGGAAGGCGGCGGCCGGGGTGAAACCCGCGGCAGGGATTTCCCCGGCGGCTTCGCCGTCGCCCATGGGCATATAGCGGAAGGTCCGTGTTTCTTTTCCCAGGGAGGCCTTGATGATCATCATTTGATCGGATAGGGAATGCATCCCGAAATCCCACTGATATTGACCTGGGGAAGCGTTCGACACCCCTTCCATCCGTAAGAGGTTGCCTTTCATGTCGAAGACCTCGACTTTCACTTTCGCCGCGCGCGGCACGGCGATCCGCAAGACCCCCTGGTCCAACGACATGCCTTGGGCCGACGGGGCCTGCCGCGCCAAGGCGACGGTTCCCGTCAGGGTATAGGAGCCGTCCGCTCCGCTCGTCGTCTTTTTCCCCTGGTGCATCAGCAGCACCTCGGCATTGGCGACCGGCTGACCGGACGCGTTGGTCACTTTACCATGCAGGTTGATGGTCTGCGCATGGAGAGTCGATGCGAAGGCGGCGACGAAAGCGTAAGCGACTATCTTGCCCATTGAAGACCCCACGAGTAATAAGTTTTCCCGACCGAGCGTTAATCTACGCGGGCCCGGCCGGTTCCGCTTCCGATACCTTTCCTACAGGCTTGGCGAAGGGTGAATTAGTATCTTTAGGCCCCCGGAACCCCCGGAAAAAGCGGGCCCTAAGCCCGAAGTTTCGTCAGGTTCGTAACGAAAGGTAACGCGTTGTCGGCGCAAACCCTGCTTCTCGATTGGCTGAAAACGCGAATCCCCACCGACGGCTTGGCTTGGCTCGAAGAGAAAGCCGCCCTTATGGCTACCGGCGCTCCGGATAAAACCATTTTCGCCTCCTTCAGCGCCTGCGTGCGCCATGCCGGCAAGGCCCCCTTGTCCCTTTCCGCCGAAGACCTGCAAGCCGCCCGCGCCGCCGTGCCCGATTGGGATCCTTCCGATTTGTGGCAGACCGCCGACGTAGGGGAAGCCATCACCCTGCAAAAGGCCCTGGCGGTAGTGCCTTACCCGGAAGGCCACATGGCGCGGGCCCGCGAAGCCATCCGCTCCAACATCAAGGCGGTCTTCGAAGCCATCGCCATCCGCAATCCCTATCCCTCCTTGCACTTCGATACCGTGGGTTGGAACCAGATGGTGGTCAAGACCTTCTTCGTGGACGTGCCTCTCGCGCTCGTGGTGGGCGTGGATCGGCGCGCCAATCCTCCGCTCGCGCGCATGCTGGACGATCTGGCCCATGAACGCTGGGCCGCCAACCGACCCTTCCCTCCCGATCTCTGGCGTTGCGTCGGCCCCTGCGCGGATGCCAAAGCCCTGGCCGATCTCAAGAAGGTGCTGACGACGGGCTCGCCCGTCGAACGCCGCGCCGCCGCCCTCGCCCTGAAATCCTGTCCCGACCCGCAAGCCGCCGCCATCCTCGCATCCGACGCCGCCCTGGAAAAGGCCGCGCGTTCCGGAAGCCTCACCTGGGAGAACCTGAATGACTACGCCTAAGCTGCGCTACATCGATCCCCACGTCCACATGGTTTCGCGCACCACGGACGATTACGCGGCCATGGCCGCAGCGGGCGTGGTGGCGGTGATCGAGCCCGCTTTCTGGGTGGGGCAGCCGCGCACCGAAGTCGGCACCTTCAAGGACTACTTCGCTAGCCTGGTCGGGTTCGAACGCTTCCGCGCCTCCCAGTTCGGCATCAAGCATTACTGCACCATCGGCCTCAATTCCAAGGAAGCGAATAACGAAGCCCTGGCCGAGGAAGTCATCGAGCTTTTGCCCCGCTTCGCCGGCAAGGAAGGCGTGGTCGCCATCGGCGAGATCGGCTACGACGAGATGACCAAGGCTGAGGAGAAATTCTTCCGCGTGCAGTTGGAACTGGCCAAGGAGATGGATCTACCCGTCATGATCCACACCCCGCACCGCAACAAGAAGGTCGGGACCAGCCGCAGCATGGACGTCTGCATGGAGCATGGCATCCCTCCCGCGCGCGTGGTCATCGACCACAACAACGAAGAGACCTGCAAGGAAGTGCTGGATCGCGGCTTTTGGTGCGCCTTCACCATCTACCCCAAGACCAAGATGGGCAACATGCGCATGGTGGACCTCGCGCGGAAGTACGGCTCCGAACGCATCATCGTGGACTCCAGCGCGGACTGGGGCATAAGCGATCCGCTCGCCGTGCCTAAGACCGCGAACCTGATGTTGGAAAACGGCATCTCCGCCGCGGCGGTGGACGCCATGTGCTATCGCAACGCGCTCCTCGCCTACGGCCAGAGCGGCCAGATTTCCGAATCCGACTGGCTCGACGCCGCCACCATCGATCCCAAACGCGAGTTCGAAGGCAACAGCCTGCTGCGCGGCGGCGGGCCGGAGACAGGCGGCCCGGAGACGGCTGGCCAAGGGTCGGCCGACGTCCGCATCATCAAATAAAGGGAAGGCCCGCGCCGTCCGCAACGATTCCAATCCGCCCGCGGATACCATCGCCCGCGCGGCTTCCCATGTCCGCGACATCCTCGCCATGGCCCTCGGGCACCATGCCGCGCGTTCCGCCGCCGTGGTCGTCGCCGACTCCCGCAGTCCGCTCTCCCGGCTTTTGGCCGCCGCTTATCGCGAAGCCATCCCCTCGGCCCGCCATCTGGATTTCGATGCCTTGGCCCCCGCCGAGATCCTGGCCGCCTTCGCGCCCTTGGCCCCGGGCGATCTGGTGGTCCTGATCCAATCTTCCAACTTCCGCCTAGCCGAATTCCGCCTACGGGTGGAACTGTTCGCGCGCGGCCTGAAGGTGGTCGAGCATCCCCATCTGGAACGCATGGACGGGGCGGAAATCCCGCTTTACGTGGAAGCGCTCGCCTACGATCCTACCTACTATCGCGGTACCGGCCAGGCCTTGCGGGCCCGCATCGACGCGGCCCGGAGCTGTTCCATCGAGACCGGGGCCGATGCGCCTTTGCTCTTCCAGGGCCCCTTCGAGACCGCCAAGCTGAACGTGGGGGACTATCGCGAGATGCGCAACGTGGGCGGACTGTATCCCATCGGCGAAGTCTTCACGGAAGCGGTGGATCTGGAAGGGTTGCACGGCCCGGCGCGGGTCGATATCTTCGCCGACCTGGATTTCCGTCCTCATCTTCCTGCGATCCCGGTCACGCTCGTTATCGAAAAAGGCCGCGTGGTCGATGCCCGCGACGCCACGCCGGAAGCTTGGCGCGTGCTGGAGAAAATCCGGGCCGATGAGGGCGAGATCTGGGTGCGCGAACTGGGATTCGGCCTGAACCGCGCCTTCGGGCCCGGACGGATCGTAAGCGACATCGGCACCTTGGAACGGATGTGCGGCGTCCATCTTTCCCTGGGGGCCAAGCATACCGTGTATAAGAAGCCCGCCTTCAGCCGCCGCACGGGCCGCCATCACGTAGACATCTTTCTCGCCGACCCGCGGGTACGCATCGATGAAGAGGTGGTCTTCCAGGCAGGTGCTTGGGTTATTTGAGCGGCGCCATCCCCGAGAACCCTTAAATTGCGCTAAAAAGGCCCTTGACGGATGAACTTTCTTGCTGTACTTTACCATTAAGTTAATTAACTAGATGGTTTACAACAAAGCACATTCCGATCGGCTTAGCGCCACCTTCGCCGCCCTCGCGGATCCGACCCGTCGCGCCATCCTGGCCCGCCTGGTGGAAGGCCCCGCGAACGTGAAGGAATTGGCCGAGCCTTTCCGGATGAGCCTGCCCGCCATTTCCAAGCATCTAAAGGTGCTGGAGCACGCGGGCTTGATCAGCCGGGGCCGGGAGGCGCAATGGCGCCCGTGCAAGTTGGAGGCTTCGCCTTTGAAGGACGTGGCGGATTGGGCCGAGCAATACCGCCGCTTCTTCGAGGCCAGCTTCGACCGTCTGGACGCTTACCTCAAGGGACTGCAAACCAAGCAAAAGGAAAACCCGGAGAAGGAGAAATAAGATGCCCGCAACCCGAACCGAACCCGCCGCTCTGAAGGGCGATCGCGAGATCGCGATAACCCGCACCTTCGAAGCGCCCCGCGAACTCGTATTCCGCGCCTGGACCGAGCAACAGCATCTGGCGCAATGGTGGGGGCCGGACGGCTTCACCATCACCACCAAAACCTTCGAGTTCAAGGAAGGGGGCGTTTGGCTTTTCACCATGCACGGGCCCGATGGGCGCGATTACCAGAACAAAATGGTATTCGAGACCATCCGGCGGCCCGAGCGCGTGGTCTACCTGCATCCCGGGGAAGAAGGCGAAGGCGTGGACTTCCGCTCGGTGGTCGAGTTCAAGGACGTGGGCGGCAAAACCGAACTCAGCATGTGCATGACCTTCGACTCTTTCCAGGCCCGCGAGCTTGTGCTTCGGGAGCACCACGCGGACCAAGGCCTGGGCCAAACCATGGCCCGCTTGGGCGAATACCTAAGTTCGATGAAGGGCAAGGTTTTCGAGGTGAGCCGCACCTTCGACGCCCCGCGCGAGCTGGTCTGGAAGGCCTATTCCGAGGCGGAGCGCCTAAAGGAATGGTGGGGGCCCAAGGGATTCGGAATGAAGATCGCCAAGCTGGACTTCCGGCCCGGAGGAATATTTCATTACTGCATGGTCGCTCCCGACGGGAAAGAGATGTGGGGGAAATTCCACTACCGCGAGATCGTTAAGCCCGAGCTGATGTCATACGTAGTTTCCTTCTCGGACGCGCAGGCCGGAATCACCCGCCATTACATGAGCGCGACCTGGCCCCTGGAAGTAATGAACATAACTACCTTCACGGAAAAGGACGGGAAGACTACGGTGACGAACCGCGGCTGGCCCATCAACGAGACCGGGGAGGAACGGGCCACTTATGAGGCCGCCTTCGCGGGAATGGAAATGGGGTTCAAGGGAACCCTCGATCAACTGGAAGCTTACCTGGCGAAAGCCAAGGTGTCGCAAGGAGGAAAAGCCTGATGCGCTTTCTGCAACCTTTCGCCGAGCCGGCTTTTTTCATCTTACGCGTAACGGCGGGCCTGATGTTCGCGTTCCACGGCCTCCAGAAAACCTTCGGGATCCTCTCGGATTTCCACGCCGCCTTCCCGAGCCAAGTGTGGTTCGCAGGCATCATCGAACTGGTAGCCGGCCTGTTGATCACGGCAGGGCTGTGGACCCGCTGCGCCGCCTTCGTGGCCAGCGGCGAGATGGCCGTCGCCTATACGCAATTCCACTGGAAGCTGGCCATGGGAAAAGCCTTTTTTCCGGCCATCAACAAAGGCGAAATGGCCTTGCTCTATTGCGTGCTATTCCTCTACATCGCCTGCCGCGGCGCGGGGCCTTTCAGTTTGGATGCCATGGTGCGAGGCGAACGCGGAAGCAAGCGGTAATAATCGAAAGGCTCGGGAACCCCGTTCCCGACTTTCAAAACCATGAAATGCAAGTGCGTCGGGGACCGCGCGGGATAGGCGTTCGTCCCGGTGCGCCCGACCATTCCCAGCCTCCCGCCCGCCGCCACGGTGTCTCCCGGATTCGCGATCAGGCTATCCAGATGCGCGAAGTAGAGAAGTAGATCCGCGTCCACGGACAAGGCCCACAGGTATTTGCCTCCTCGCAATCCCGATCCGGGCCGCCACTCGTTTTCCGTGGAGAGCACGAGCAGGCGGGTCGGTGCCAGCACCGGGACTTTCGCGCCGGTGAGATCGTCCCGGCAATCCCGATCCTTATCGCGGATGAAAATGTCGTAAGCCGGATGGCCGCCATGCCGATTCCCGTCGAAGAAGTCGTAACCCTGGATGGGTGAACCCCCGTACCGGATGGCGGGGCGGAAGCCGCCTTTGCCGACCGAGGCGAGGGAGTAGCCTTGCACGGGAAAGACCCAAGGCGAATCGCCGGCGGGACCCGGCGGGAACCCTCCCTCAATGTTCGGCGGGGAACTGCCTCGTAGGGCGCGATAGAGCGGTGGGAACAACGCGCGCAAGGAATCCTTGGGAAGGGTTTGATCCCGGACCGATTTCTCGAACCGGTCCCATTCCTTGAGCGGCGGCCCGGCCGCTATGACGGGGGAAGCCTCGGCGAAGAAAACTCCCACGAGGGAAGCCCCGAAGAAGGAAGCCCTGAGCAACGGCGGCATGCTCATGGGGCAAAGCGCCGCAAGACGGGCGGGCCGAAGGGAAGTATTTCCATCAGGAACCGCTGGTAGCCTTCCAAGGTGAACCAGCCCTCTTGGCCTTTATCGCCTTGCGCCTTTTCGATATGGAATTCCTGCGCGGGCATGAAACTGAAGCCAATCAGGTAGAGCTTGGGCTTGCCCTCCGCCTCGGCGACGTCCAGGATGACGGAAACATGCCCAATACCCCCGTCCTGGTTCTGGACCAGCATGTCCCCCGGGACCAATGCGGCGGCGGAAGGGACCGGAGCGCATCCGCGCTTGAGGGAGTAGGAGTTGGCGTTGGCGAAGCTGGTCCGCAAGAAATCCGGATAGCTTTTCCCGCTGGATTGGAAGGCCTTCCGCTTTCCGTTGTAATCGAACAAATAAAGATGGTCTAAGTTATGGGCACGCTGGTGGTACTCCGCCCACAAGCGCATGGCGAAGTCGGCGCATTGCTCCAGATCCTGATGGAAGAGGAGCGGCAGATCCGCCACGGCGAAGACGTTGAAGTCATTGATGAGATTGCCGTTGAAGGCGAGGATGCGTTTATCCTTTTTGACGGACAGGGTCTGCAGGAAACGGCCGTAGCTGCCCGGTTCGGTCCGCACGCGCGTATAGCCCGCGGGCGTGGGAATGGCCGTGGCAAGGGTGCGGACGCTCTCCGCGCGGGAGACGATCGGCAGGGAGAAGCCGAGGCATATCAGAAAGACCGCTATCTTGACGGCCATGTCTTCTTGCAGTCCCGGCACTTGAAAACCTTGTTGAAACCGAAAAGTTTTTTCCAGGCATCCACGGCGAAAAACGCGCTTCGTATGCGGATTATCTTCCGGGTACGGATGCGCTTCGAATGGCAATCAGGACAATATACCGCGTCTCGCGATATTTCGTCCTTTTCCTCCACGGTTCCATCTTCGATTACTTCTTCGGATTCCAATATCCCTTTGGCGGCCTGGAAATCCGCCTCCCTAACCATCAGGCTGATACCGCCAATGGCGGTCAAGTAATAACTATCGACGCTCCCGCCGAATATTTCCGAGGCTATGCCATTCCGATCAAGCCGGTACCTGCCGATCTCGGCCAGCGTCACCCTCGGATAATTCCAGACTTCGACGAGTTTGCCTTCCCGCATCTTTCCAAGATACTCCAATCGACTATCGAAAAGTCCTCGACCTCCCGACCCACCTCTCTCCCCCTCCGCCGCGCCCCATCCGCCGCGACCCCGGGGCCGGGCTTCCCGAGGCCCCGGGAATCGTATCGCCCGCGCGACCGCGAAGCGCGGGCGGGACCGGGCGGGGATCGCGCCGGCGTCGGAAAGGGAGGCACCGGGGCTCCGGTTCGCCGAGTCGTGAGCGTCACGGCCTGGAGAAGGGTAGAGTCCGCAGAGGACGGGCAGCCCGCGGCAGCCGGTGAGAGACCAACAGTTTGGTTCCGCGGGCGTCCCCTTCTCCAGGCCGTGGAAGGACCGGTGGGAGCGCTAGCGAACGTCCGAGGCGAACCGGAGCCCCGGGGACTCCCGGGCCGAAACGACAGGCGCGCTCCCCGCCCGGACCCGCCCGCGGATCGCAACCCCGCGCGGACGCCCCAATCCGAAGCGCGATCGGAACGCCCTGCCCCGGGCCCGACGCGCCCGTTTAATTACCTTTCGGCCTCCCCCATAAAGGAGGTTGCGCATGCGCATCATCAAGAATATCATCATCGCCGTGATCGTTCTCGCCGTCGTGCTCGCGGGCATCGGCTTCATGCTTCCCAGCGCCTATAAGGTAGAGCGCTCGGTGACCATAACCGCGCCGGCGGACGTCGTGTTCGACCAAGTGAACGATCTGAAGAAGAACGAAGCCTGGTCGCCCTGGATGAAGAACGACCCGAGCCTGCAGATCACTTATAGCGGGCCGGAAGCGGGCAAGGGCGCGACCAGCACCTGGACCTCGAAGAAATCGGGGAACGGGTCCCAGACCATCACCGAAAGCGTGCCGGGCAAATCCATCAGCACCTACCTCGACTTCGGGCAGATGGGGAACGCGCAGGGCGCGTGGGCCTTCTCCGAGGAGGGGGGTAACACCAAGGTGACCCAGACGATGGCCGGGGACGCGGGCAAGAACCCGTTCCGGCATCTGATGAACCTGGCGATGGATAAGATGATCGGGAAGTATTTCGAGCAGGGCCTGAACTCGCTGAAGGACGTTTCCGAGAAGCGGGCGGCGGAAGTGCAGGCGGAGCAGGCGGCCACCCGCCAAGCGGCGGTAGCCCCGGCGGAAGAACCGGCTGCGAACGCCGTGCCGCCTGCCCCGACGGCGAAGAAGCCCTGATTTCCTTTCCCGGTTAAATACCCTCTGGCTTTTCGAGGGCGGGTTTTCCGCCCTCGCATACGCCATGTAGGCCGCTCCGGCCGTTTCGCCGGTATCGGTCCAAGACTCCATCCTCGCTTAGGGGTGGGCGGCGAACGCCCCCGCCCCGTCCCCCCACTAATCCCGCCGGCGGAGGCCGTTCCCGTCCGGGGACCGCAATTCCTATTTTCGCGTCGGACTATTAGGTTCGGGCCCGCCCGGAAGGACAAACATGCGCTGCGGATATTTCGACGACGAACATCGCGAATACGTGATTACCACCCCCAAGACCCCGGTCAAGTGGATCAATTACCTGGGCACCCTGAAGTTCGGGGGCTTCGTCGATCATACCGGCGGCTTGCTGCTCTGCAAGGGCGACCCCGCCCTCAACCGCATCACCAAATACCTCCCCCAATCGCCCGCCAGCCATTTCAAGGGGCAGACCCTTTACCTGCGTTGGCGCGAGGATGGGCCGGCCGGCGCCGGGAACGGGCAGGGCGGCGAGCGCTACCATGTCTTTTCCCCTTTCTTCACACCGACCTTGAAGCCCTTGGAAAGCTTCGAATGCCGCGTGGGCATGGGCTATACGCGCTTCATCTCGCGTTACCGCGGCCTCAAGGTGGAGGCCGTGATGTTCGTGCCCGAAGGCGAAGCCCTGTACCTGGTGGACGTGACGGTGACCTGCGAGTCCGGCGCGCGCAAGGGCGTGTCCGCCATTCCCGTGTTCGAGTACACCCACTTCGACGCCTTGAAGCAATTCACGAATGCGGATTGGGTACCGCAGACCATGCAGAGCCGCATCCGCACCGCCCCCGACGGCTGGCGACTTTTGTCCCAGTACGCCTTCATGAAGCGTGGCTCAGCGGAGAACTTCCTCACGGCCAGCTTGCCTTTCTCCAGTTTCGAGAGCGATCGCAAACGCTTCCTCGGCGATAACGAGTACGGCGATTTCTCCGCGCCCCTCTCCCTACAGCAGGATGAATTGTCGAATTACGAAGCCCATCGCGGCGACAACGTGGGCGCTCTGATGTTGAAGCTGGGCGATCTCGCCGAAGGGCAGTCGATCCGCTTCACGGTCTTCCTGGGGCAGGAAGCGGATGCGACGGCCGCCTACGCCCGCATCAAGCCTTACTTCCAGCCGGGCGCCGTGGACGCGAAGCTCAAGACCATGTCCGCCTTCTGGGGGGATTACCTGGCGCAGATGCAGGTGAAGACCCCGGACGCCGCCTTCGACAGCATGGTGAACGTGCATAACCCGCGGCAGTGCTTCATGACCAAGAACTGGTCGCGCGATTTGTCCCTCTATCAGCTCGGCTTCGGCGGGCGCGGTATCGGGTTCCGCGACAGCTCGCAGGACACCATGGCGGTGATCGGCCATATGCCCGGGGACGCCAAGGATCTATTGCGTAAGCTGCTGGCGGTGCAATTGCCCGAGGGCAAGGCCATGCATCAGTTCTACGCTTCGACCATGGAAGCCAACATGGGGGACGCCCGCGAGGGCGAGGATCGGCCCCAATACTACGGCGACGATCACCTGTGGATCGTGCTGGCGGTGGCCGCCTATCTCAAGGAGACGGGCGATTACGCCTTCCTGGACGAGGTGATTCCCTTCTACGATCTGGCCAAGGGCGGGCATGGCGCCAAGGGCGCCGCCGGCGCGGCCGGGTCCGCCTCGGTGCTGGAGCATCTGAAGCGCTCGGTGGCCTTCACCCGTACCGACGTGGGCCAACACGGCCTGCCCCATCTGGGCTTCGCGGATTGGAACGATACCGTGAACCTGCGCAAGGGAGCGGAGTCCCTCTTCAACGCCAACCTGTACGGCAAGGCCTTGTTGGAACTGATCGACCTTGCCAATTTCCAGAGCAACGCGGCGGAGGCGGAGACGTATCGCGCATGGTACGGGGAGATGAAGGATCGCGTGAACAAGCACGCCTGGGACGGGGCCTGGTGGATCCGCTGGTTCGATTCCGACGGCGCGCCCATCGGATCGGATAAGAACGAGAAGGGGAAGATCTGGACCAACGGCCAGAGTTGGCCGGTGCTTTCCGGCTTCGCCCCGGAGGACCGCGCCCATGCGGCCCTGGAGTCGGTCAACCGCCTGTTGAACACCGCCGCCGGCATCAAGCTGAGCGCGCCCGGCTACGACGGCTTCGATCCCAAGAAGGGCGGCGTCACCACCTATCCGCCGGGAGCCAAAGAGAACAGCGGCATCTTCCTGCACGCCAATCCCTGGGTCATCATCGCCGAATGCATGATGGGCAACGGCGAGCGGGCCTGGCGCTATTACAACCAGATCAATCCCGCGGCCCGCAACGAGAGCATCGAGACCTTCGAATGCGAGCCCTACGTGTATCCGCAGAACATCTTGGGCGACGAGCATCCCCAATTCGGGCTGGCCCGCAACAGCTGGCTGTCGGGCACGGCCTCGTGGAGCTACCAGGCGGCCACCCAGTACATCGCCGGCATCCGCCCTGCGCATGCTGGGCTGATGATCGATCCGTGCATCCCGAAGGCCTGGAGCGGCTTTTCCGCCATGCGTCGCTGGCGCGGAGCCACCTATGCCATCACGGTGAAGAACCCGTCGGGCGTGAACAAGGGCGTGAAGTCCTTGAGCGTGGACGGGAAGGTCCTGCCCGCGGGGGCGGCGGTGCCTGCCTTCGGGGATGGGAAGACGCATACCGTCGAGGCGGTGATGGGGTAAGGGACGCGCCCGCAGGGGTAGCGCCGGGGTTACGGGTGCGGATTCGCGGCGGATGGCGCCTTGCCGAGCGAACGGCCGCGGGCGTCCCGGATGGCTTCCCCGGGGATCCCATTGAAACCGACGCTCCCGGACAAGAGCGTCCACCGTGCCGGCCGCTTCCCCGTTTCCCGCGGGCGGGGAACGAATCCCGAGCCGGTGCTGTCCACGGGAATGCGCCATACGCCCGTATCCCTTGTCGCATAGAGAAATCCATCCTCGGCGGCAAGGGCGGTCACGATTTTGAGATCGAGCCCGTCCATCGTCCCGAATCCGTGGGCGGAAGGCAAGTCCGTTTCGAATCCTTGGTTCATCGCGCTCCAAGCCCCGTCGTTACGCGATACGGCCACGCCCGAATCGGTGGCCGCGAAGACGGATTGGCCCACCTCCAGCAAGGCGTGGATGCGCCCGAAGGCGGAGGAATCGGCCACCTTCAACCAGGTCGCCCCCGAATCTGCCGAGCGCCATATCGCCTTCCCCGCAGTCCCGATCAAAACGGCGGAGCCTTGCGATGCCAGGATAGCCAAGCCGGAAAACGGCCTGGAAGGCACGGGCATCCATACCCGGCCGCCAGCGTCGTAACGCAGGAGGGAATCACGGACGATGGCATAGGGGACGCCGGCGCAGAGGGCCATCCCGTTCGGTACCAACGGGGGCGGATCGGGGGGCGGCGGTTGACCCGCCCGCGGGGGCGACAGCAATTTCAGGAAGGTCCCGTCCGGCATCGAGCCGGTAAGAAACAGGTCCGGACCCAGTTTGACGAAACTCGTTCGGGAAACGGGAGAGCCCAATTCCGAGGCGGTATAAAGCCGTCGCCAGACCGTCCCTCCGTCGTCGGAACGGTATAGCGCGGGCTCGGTGGAGATGCAGAATAGGATTCCTCCGGCGCCCGCGATGGAACTCGGATTCGGGGAGGGCAGGAGATGCCAATGGCGGCCCTGATCTCCGGAGCCATAGCTCCTATACGAGCAGATCGCGACCAGTCGGCCCGGGCCTGCGGCCGCCAGGTTGCGGGTACCGATGATGCCGATGCCGGCATTTTCGCCCGACCAGGTCCGCCCGAAATCGGAGGACCGATACACGCCGTCCGAGCTCCCCGCGAAGAGGTCATCCCCGATCCCCACCAGGCCTCCCTCCATAAGGTTTCCTTGGAGATCAGGAGAACCGGAATCACGGCTCCAGGATTCCCCCGCATCGGATGAAGAAAACAAACCGCCCGGGTATCGTTCCGCGAAGAGCCGGGATCCGAAGCCGGCCAGGGAGGTGAAACCGCCGGAATCACCCGCTCCCGCCACCGATAGCCTCACCCAGGAGGCGCCGCTGTCGCGGGAACGGTAGACCTCTAGCTCCGTCATGGCGAAAACCAAAGGAGGCTGGGCGAGGACGGCTAGTACGGAGGTGTCCTTCGGTTCCGGCCAGCTGGAGCTCCAAGTGCGGCCACGGTCCTTGGAAAGGCGGATGCCCGCGGCTCCCGCTATATAGGCGCAGTCCCCATCCATGGCCAATACCGATCCACGCTGGCCCAAGCTGATCCACCCGGCCCTTTGCGCCGCGTTTCCCGAATCCATACGGGTCCAATGGCCGCCTTGATCGAGGGATTGGTACACCTTAACCGAATCGGTTACGACCAGGAGGCCGCCCCAGCCGAAAGCGATGGCGCCGAGGCTGGTATCGGTCCCGAGGCCCGTATTCGCCCTGCGCCAAACCGATCCTTCGCCGGGATGGATGCTCACGCCGTGCCCATCCGCGTTGTACAGGGTGTCCCCCCGGGCGACCATGTCGCGGGCGAAATAGGTAGCGGGGGCATCGGATCCCGTGTAGCGCCAGGTGGCGCCGCGATCCTTGGATTGGAGGATCGGGTATTCGCCGGTGGACGCGAACAGGGAGATCCCATCGGTGGCCAATCGGCGAACGGCGGGGCCCGCGGGCCCGTTGGTAGGGACCCATTGGGCGGCGGCAGCCAACGGCAGACCCAAGATCAACCACGCGAAAAATCGCTTAGGATGGGAAATGGCCATTTATCAGTCTCCGGAGGAGGGCGGTAGACTAGAATCTAATTGCCTCGCCGACTTTGCCGTCTCCTCTCCAGCAAACCCGCCGAGCTCCGCCCGGCACGCCTTCACCAGCGCCCCATCCGCCGCCAGGGAAAACCCGAAGCCGTTCCAGCGGTAGGCGGCCACCCGGGTCGTCCGCACGGTCGGATCCGGAACCAGAAACGAATCTCCCCGATGCAGGGCGCAAAGAACTCCCGGTTCCGAAGGCAAGGGCGTCGCATCCAGGAGCGGCCAGGCCAGTCCCGATCCGCGCCACTTGGCCACCGGTCCCGCAGGTCCCAATCGGTATACGTAGGGGCGGGGCGCCGTTTCCCGATCGAGGCTGGAGTAATGCCGCTCGAGCGCGAAAAGGTATTCACCGGAATCGCCGCGCAATCGGAAGGGGCTGGCGCAAAGCAGTTCCGATGCCGGAGTGCTCCAGCGAACGCGACGGCCTTCCGCGCCCGGCCTTGACCATTCCAAGTAGGCCGTGTCGTTGCGCCATATGCTCTCTACGATAGCCAGGGGATGCGGGCGGACGGGAACGGAATCGGCGCAATGCAGCAAGGAAGCCGCATTATCGGCCCCGTACGCATCGGGTGGCCGCGGGAAGAAGCCATCGGCCTCGGCTTCGGTCTTGCGGGACCGGCATACGAATCCCTTGGCTTCCAAGCGGCAGTCCGCCACTTCTCCATGCCGCGTATCCGGATACTTCTGATCGAATAGGTGGTTGCCGAGGGAATAGAAGACGGGAATCCCGGCCACGCAGGTATCGGGCTGGACCACGTGGGGATGCGCGCCCAGGATGAGGTCGGCGCCGCGGCTGGCGAGCCAACGCGCGCCCGCGATTTGATCCTCCCCCGGCCAATCCCGCAGCTCGCCGCCCCAATGCATGAACACGATCACGCGTTCGGCGAAGGCCCGGGCGAAACGCAGCTTGCGTCCCTCGGCCAGGCCCGGCAGGGTTTGCGCGCGGCCGTCCTTGCCGGGGATCAAGGTCATGGCCACGAAGGCGACGGCGCGCCCGTCGATCACGCGGAAGAGGGGCGAATCCTCGAAGCCCACGGGGAGCATCCCGTGGGCCCGCAAGGCCCCCCGCGTGCGCGAGAATCCCGCGGGCCCCAAGTCGAAGGCATGGTTGTTGGCCATCGAGAGCGCGGTGAAACCCGCGTTCCGCATGTCTTCCAGCAGGCTATCCGGGATGGCGAAGCAGGGACCGGGCGCCGGGGAACACTCCGAGGCCGGGCCCACCGCGCCTTCCAGGTTCCCCATCACCCAATCCGCGCCTTGCAAAAACGGCGTCCAATCCCGCCACGGGGAGATCCCGCGATCATTCCTTTCACGGATCACGCCACGGGCCAGCAGGACGTCCCCGACGAAGACGAACCGCGGGTTTTCCGGGGCGGCCTGCGCTGGCGCCTTGGTTCGCGAGGGAGCGGGAGGCGAAGCGGGCGCCAGATGGGCGAGCGCGACGGACAGCGCCATCAAGCCCCGCGTCAGAACGGCGCGCGCGGCGGGCATCTGAGAGATCGGTTCGTGATGAAGGGCCGGATCCAATCCGGTCGATTGCGTTTGACGAGCTCGGCCTGCCATTCCTTGTCGTCGTACAGATGCGGGCCCGCGAATTCGTAGTAGGAATAGACCGCGCCCTTCACCATCTCCCGCCTTCCGAAGTAAGGAACCATCTGATCCCATTCCAGCGGATGCCCTACCGCCGCGAACCGGTAGCCGTCGGGGCCCGAGGCTACGTCGATGATCTTGGGGATGGGGTCCGGATTGATCAATCCATCGTCTTCCGATCCGATCGATTTGTACAACAGAAAATGGTGCTCCGCCACGCGGCCGATGGTGAGGATGTCCTCGTATTCGGAGTCGTCCAGCGCTACCCCATGCAGTTCCTTATCCGCGATCTCCTGCATCCGCCGGGCCGCCAGTGCGGAAGCCAGCAAACGCTCGCGTAGCCCTTTTCCCAACGCCCTGTCCGCTTCCGGAGCGCCCGGCCTCGCCGCCGGCACCTTGGCGGCCGTGGCTTCGAATAGGCCGGCCAAGGCGGCGAAGGTAAGCGGGTCGGGTTCCACGAACCCCCGCGGGGGCCGCTGGATCATCTCTTCATATCCGCCTTCCCCGCATTCGGCTCCGGTCCGCTCATTGACCAACACGGTGGCGTGGCGCAAGGTGGCCCAGGACGCCAGCCCGGTTTGTAAACGCTTGGCGGGCCAGGTCCGCCAGTCGGCCGCGCCCCCGGGAAGGGCCGGGGCATCGGCCCATTGCGTGCGCAGCGCGCCCATCCAACGGTCATACAGATTGGCCGAATCGTCTTCGGGCGGCCAAGGCCGGGTACGCAACTCCCGCAGCACCGCGTCGAGGTTGGGATACGCCGCCCTATCCTCCGCCAACACGGTGAGCGCGAGGGGATTCCCCAGGGCGGCCGGAAGGTCGACGCCGGCAGACAACACCCGCTGGCCTTTGGGCCCCATGATCTGCCTTTCCGGTGGCCAGCTTTTATGGTATACGGTGGAGTTGAGGATCTCATTGTCCATGCCCCAGGAAAGCGGGAACACGGCGGGACGGGGCGCGCCCCCGAAGGCGGGCCGGATCGCCATGCCCTCGTCCCAGACCAGGGGCGAGCGGGATGGGGCGATGAAGGATCGGTAAGGATGGATCCAGGCGAGCGCCTTCGCTTTCAAATCCGGGGGCGCGGACCGGAGTTCGGCGAGGCGAACGGTGTCGCTGGCCAAACGGGTCAGGTACATGAAGCCTTTGAAATAAGCCCGGAACTCGTCATCGGACGCGTAATGCCCGCGGGGTTTCAGTTCCCCGTAATCGACGCTCCCGCCCAGCAGCCTGGACGAGAAGGATCCCTGCGCCGCGAGAATGCGGGGCGCTTCCCCGAAGGCGTCCGTGCGGCCGGCCTTAAAGGCCGCCAAGGCCCCGAATACGCCGTCCCAATAGGATCGCGGAGCCTGCCGCCGGTAATATTCCGAAGCGGCCGTTATGAAATCCCAGAACGCATGCAAAGTGCTCTTCCGCTCCGCCAAGGTAAACACGCCCTCATAGGCGGCGGCGTAGACCTCCCAGAAGATATCGGTGGTCACCAGGTAGGGACGCGTCGGGATTTCGCGATCATATCCATCCCCGCAACCGTAATTCTCGGTATCGTACAGGTTGTACATCTGCGCGAAGTCTGAATTCCGGAACAGGGCGCCGGCGGAGATCAGGCTTTTCTGGTCTTCCGGCGTTTCGGCGAACATCCAGGCATTGACGACGTCCGCCAGCGGGACCTTCACGGGGATGTAGGCCAAAACGTTTTCCGCGGCGAGCACCCCGAGCAGCCCTTTCCCGTCCGGAGTAGAAGAGGGCGTGAAGGCGAACGAGGACGCGGGCGCCAGCGTGCCCTGGGAGCGCCCGTCGCGGCCCAACAATTCCACTCCCGGCTTTCCAGGACGCCAATGCAAGAGTCCCATCCCGTTAGGGGTAGCGGTGAGGGTACCCCCGCAGGGCTTTCCGGGAACGGCATGGCTGTTCGCCCAGCCTTTGTAATACTCGGCGACCTCGAAGCATCCGGCGGAATCCTGCCAGAGCATAAGATGCCCGGCGGGATGGAAACCCAGGGGCAGGGCATAGGCGGCGATGAGCTGGCTGGGCGCCTCCTCATCCTTTATATTGCCGGTGACGGTCAAGGCGCTGCCGATCGCCTGATAGGGCGACTTCCCGTACTCGGTGATGCTGCGGATGGCGTAACCCGCCGTTCCCTTGGCGCCGAAGAACAGACGGTAAGCGAGGGAGTCGCGGCCTTGCCCGGTGATGAAGGGCCGAGGACCCGCCACCAGGCGTCGCAGGGCGTTGCCCGTAGCATAAATGCATTCCGGCGGCTTCCCTGGCGCTGCCGGATCCCAGGCCAGGATGACGGAAACTGCCGCCTTCCCCACCTTTCGGCCCAACAGGAAAAGCCCTACCCCGAGAGGATGCCACGCCAACGATTGCAGGCGCACATCGGGAGGTACCGGCCAACCCGAGTCCGGTTTGGCGGCGGTGAAATCCCACATCCGGATCGTTTGCCTGCCGCCTGCCGATTCGATCAGGACGGCCGCCCGGCCTCCGCGGGGATCTGCGTCCAGATCGACCACCTTGTCGCCCGGAGCCAAGGGTAAGCGCGTGGCGGAATCGGGCGAGGGGCTGACGCTGGGTTCGGGCAGACCCGAGAAATCGCCCCCGCGCGCGAAGGCGGGGAAGCATAGGGCCAGGACGCAAATCCAGAAGGGAATGCGCGAGGCCGGGCGCGCGAACGGCGGATGTTTTCCCATGGGACTCCCGAATGCGATGAATGCGCCGTGAAAAGATAGATCGGATCCGTGCCTAAGGCGAACCCCTATCCCCCGACCCCAGAATGACATACGACGCCCCCCGGCGGAAATAAACTGCCGCCACCCCCTTACCTTTCGGGCGCGCCGGCCGATATCCTTGTGAAGCGAATCACGGATCGACCCGCACACCCTATTCCTCGGAGACGCACGGATGCCGAACCGCCGGAGACCTTTCCCATTTATTGTCCTGGACTTTCCCAGGGCGTTCTCCTTGGACCCCCAAGCCATCGGGGCCTGCATGCTCTTCGCCGGCCTCGTCGCCGCGCTGACCAGTTGCGGCACGGCCCCTGCCGAGCCCACGGTCGATGCCACCAAGGTGCCGCAGGCCCAATGCAACACTACGGTCGTCCTCGGCAAGGTCGGCGCCCTCGCCAAGACCGACGCCATCTCCCTGTCCAAGCTCATCATCGTGGGCGTCTCGGCGGCCACCCCGCCCGACACCATCCGGGACACATCCACCGTTTCCGGGAACTCCCAGGTTACGGTAACCCGGACGTTTACCTTGAAGCCGCTGCGCAACTGGACGTTCACGGCCACCAGCAAGGATTCCAAGGACTCGGTGGTCCACCAGGGTTCCACCGCCGCTTTCTACGTCAAGCCCGCCGATACCGCGGTGGTGAGCCTTAGCCTGGTCTCCCGCTTCGCCATGTACCAGGCCAATTTCAACACCCTGCCCGACAGCATCGCCTCGGCGACGGCGGGCACGGGCAAGGACGTGGTGAAATTCAAGCGCCTGGTCATGAAACTGGACGGCGTCATCAAGGCGGACTCCTCCGCTTCCGCGTACTACCCGGCCCTGCAAACCGTCAGCCTGTACTTCGATTACGTGGGAATCGGCAGCCATGCGGTGGTGCTCGAAGCCTACGGGGACGTCAATACCGCCACCAACACCCTCCTCTACACGGGCACGACCACCTTTACCGTCTCGGCGGGCACCGACGATACCAAATCGGTGACCCTGGGCTGGGTGGGCCCGACCACCGGGTCCAGCAAGATTTCCGTCACCTTGGGTAAGGTCGGGAAAATAAACGTCAATGGCACTTTGCCGGGCACCGTGCTGCTGAAAGGAGCCGCCCAATGAACGCTCGCTCCGTCCTAATTGCCGCGGCCGCCCTGCTCGCCATCGTCATGGCCGGTTGCACCAAGAATCCTGCTTCTTCTGACGATGGATCGAAGCAACAGGAAAACGCCGCCAAGGCCCAGGCCGAATCCGATAGCGCCGCCGCCGCCATGCTGCTGCCCGCTTACCAGGCCAATCGCGAAGCGTCCTCCCATGTGCGCCTGATGGCGTCCAAGGGCAGCGTCGCGCAACCGGCGGCCCAGCCGGGAGCAGGCACGCCCGTCTTGGGGACCCCGGTCCCGATATCGGCCAAGGACTTATCGCCCAAGCGCCAGCCCGACATCGCCACGGCCCTGCTCAAGCGCGCCGTCTTAGGCAAAATCTCCGCTGCCGCCGCCGGCGGCGATTCCTCCTGGTTCGTCCTGGACGACTCCTCCCATGGGCATATCCTCTGGGTGCACGCCTTCCTCCAGACGGAAGCGGGCGCGGCGGTGGAGGCCCGCGACACCCTGGTGTACAAATGGCCGTACGGGCCCGACAATCGCACCGTGCTGGGCCATTCCGGCACGCGCGACTACGCCAACGGGGCGCGCCTGGCCTATGCCATTTCCGACGAGGACGGCGACGGGATGCTGAACGAAGCCACTCCGGGCACCAGGATCCGTCTCCGTAAGCAATGGATCACCGTCCATGCCGACACCGCCTGGAAATCCGTCCATCATACCGTGCATGGCTTCACCAACTTCTACGATAGCATCGGTCCCGGCTCGGATACGGGATGGACGGACACGGTGTTCGTGGGCGGCAAAATGGTCTCGTGGGACCGGCTGTTGGATGGCGACGGGGACGGTTTCGTCCTGACCGCCGCCGCCGGGAAAAAGGTGCGGGTGAACCGCGATGCCTACGTACAGTTGGGGACGGGCGTGTTCCGGCTGGATCACGAAAGCTTCGGGCCCGGCGCCGACGGCGACTTCCTCGCCGCCGACGATAATGAGCGCTATCCCTACAACAGCCAGACCATCGATGTCACCGGGCATACCCTGGCGTTGACGCGATACGGCGACGGCGATGGCGACGGGTTCTACTTCGATCCCGCGGCGGCCGCGGGCGGCAATCGCGCCTACATCGTGAACGAATATCCCGCCAACGACAGCGTGAAGGCCTGGACCGACAGCTTGGCCCAGATCCTATCGGGACCGGGCGGTGCGGACGCGAAGGTGGCCGCTTACGCATCGGCGCGCGAATACCTCGACGGGCGCAAGCTAAAGGTCTTTTCCCGCGTTCCCGGCAAGGACGCGTTCGGCCCGGCGGATACGGCGCAAATCTGGGAGAAATGGGATTTGACGGGACAGGCCGCCCGGGGCGATGCCGACTCCGCCCTCAGGGTAACCTGGATGATACCCGGGGAGCTGGGCGATCCTTCCGATGACAAGCTCACCCAAACCTATTCCCAGACCTGGAACCGGCCGGGCGTGGCCGCGATCTCCTCCTCCGAATTGCTGACCGCCACCGTCCCGTTCGCGCCCGGCCAGGCCGCATCGGCGGGAACCCTGACGCGCGAAGAACGGCGCAATCCCGTCTCTTCCAAGAGCCTTATCCGCACGGTTTGGTACCAGGAGTTCGGCGCCTCGGGTTCGGCGAGCGATTGGCGGCGCACCGATTACTTCGAAAGCGGCGACTCGGCGATTTCCACCGGCAGCGGCGCCTCGGGCGGATCGGGGAATTACACCCAGGTCCTGGGACCGGAAGCACGCAATTCCGGCGCTTATGATGCCGCCTCGGGGATCTTCGCCGATACCACCGCCTTCCTGGGGCCGAAGGGCGAAACGCGGGCGCGGGAAATCTCCTGGGGCCAGGTGGATGCGGCCAAGGGAACCGGCGATTACCGCGTCAAGCGCGTGGGCGGGAAGGACACCAGTACCGCGCACGTTACTGCCGTGGCCGACGGCAAGGATCTGGTGCTGACGCGGATCGAAGGTTCGGACACCCTACTGATGCGCTTGGCGGGTGATTCGGCGGTTCTGGAAAGGACCGTGGGCGGGGTGAAGCGGACCTATACCTGGACGGCCGCCTCCGGTGCCTACCAGGTTTCCGAACGGGACGTAGACGGCAAGGGTTCGGCCTTGGCTACCGGCCTCTACTTCTTCGGGCAGGATATGTCCGGATCAGGCACCCTCACGAGGACCCCCGCGGGCAAGCCGGCCGCCGACTCCCACGTGCAGTTCCAATCCGACGGGTCGGCTTTCCTGGACGGGATCCGCGTGTATCCCTAGCGGATGATGGCGCGGCTCGCTAACGGTAGTCTTCGGGCAGCAGGGCCACGTCGCCGCCGGCCTTCCGGAAGGCCTTGAAGAAATCCCGGGCCTCGTCGCGGTTGCCCGCCTTGTCCGAAGCGTAACCGGCCCAATAATAGGGCTCCGGTTCCTGCGGGCAAATGGAGATGGCCTTGTCGCTGCTGTGACGGCCGCCGGTATAATCCCCCGTCACCGATTGCGCCCGGGCCAGGCCGGCCAGCAGGTCGCAGGAGTTGGGGTTATCGATCAGAGCTTCCTGGTAATGCTTGAGGGCCTCGCGCTTCTTGCCTTGCGCCAACAAGGCCTCGCCCATCGCCACCACCGCCTTCGGTTCGGAATGGTCGAGGGCGTAAGCCTTTTGGGCCAACGGCACCCATTGCTCCGGCGCGCCCAGGCGGCGCTTGGACAAGGCCAGCAGGGCCTGGGCCTCGGCGCCCTCCACCGCCAGCAGCGATCGCGCGTAGAAGTTCTCGGCGGCTTCGGGCTTGCCTTGGGCGGCGAAGGAAAGGCCCACTCCCAAGAGGCCCTTGGCCTTCCATTCGGGCGAAGCGCGCTGGGCCAGCTCGTTGAAATATTCCCGCGCCGCCTCGGGGCGCCCGAGCTTCACCGCGCATAAGCCTGTGTAATACAACGCTTCCAGGTAATCCTGCCGATACTTGAGGGCCTCGTCGAATTCGCCTTTGGCCTTGGACCAATTGCGATCCTCGTAATAGCAGAGCCCAAGATAATGATGGTAGTCGGCGTTGTTCTCTTCCTGCTTGGACAGGCTTTCCAGGATGGGCCGGGCCTGGTCGGAGCGATGGTTGCCGATCTGGGCGCGGGCCAAGGCGAAGCGCGCCTTGGGATGGGTAGGATCGGGGAAAGCGCGGACCACCGACAAGGCCTCGCCGGGCCGATTGGCGCGCAAGAGCGCCTCCACGTAGCGGGAGAGCAATTCCGGAGTCGGCTTGGCTTCGTAGAGGGGTTTGAATTCCTTGGCGGCATCCGCCGAGCGCCCGGCCTGGAGCAGGCATTCGGCCAAAGAGGCATGTCCCGAGGGCGTCAGGTAAGTACGCAACGGCTCGAGCAGGGATAACGCGGATCCGAATTCGTCCTGGGCGATGCTCAAGCGGGCCAGGGCTTCGGCGTACTCGGGAGCCGGCGTCGCCTCCCAGGCCTTCTTGTAATGATCCAGGGCCACCCCCGGTTGGGTATCCGCCTCGGCGATGCGGCCCAGCCAATAGTGGGAGCGCGGATCGCCGGTTTGGGCGCGCTCTTGCAGTAGCTTTTCGATCTCGCCCCGATCGGTAAGCCTAAGCGAGATTTCCGCGAGCAGATCCATGGCTTCGGGGAAGGGCGACAGGCGCACGCTTTTCCAGAGGGCATTGGCGGCTTCGGAATGACGCCCTTCCTTCTCGGCCAGAACGGCGACGCCGTAGGAACCCTTCGCCTTCCAATAGGGATCCGGCGCTTCCCGCAAGGCCTGGAAGCGCCCGAGCGCTTCGGCTTCGCGTCCCAGGCGCATCAAGGCTTCGGCCTCCAGGTAGCGCGCCGAGGGATGGCCGCTCACCACCAGCTTGTTGGCCTGCTCCAAGGCATCGACGGCGCCGGAGAAATCGCCTTTGGCGAAGAGCCCCCGCCCTTTCAGGTACTGGACTTCGGCGTTCTGCGGTCGCGCCGTGGCGATGCGGCCCATCAAGGCGCTGGGCTTGAAGGAAGCCTCGTCGCCCTCGTCCCGGTAACCGGGCGCGTCCTTCCCCCAGGCTTTCTTCCAGCGCGCCAGGAAGCGATCTTTGGCTTTTTCCGGGAGGGCGGGATCGGCCAACAATTCCGATGCGATTTGCGAGACCAGTTCGACGGGAGCCTTGGTCTTACGGACTTCCTTGGGGCCGGGAAGCTTACGAGGCTCGCGGACGGCGGCGCGCAAGGAGGCGGAGACTTCCCGCACCGTTTCCGGATCCACCTCGAGGTAACGTTTCATCCCCCCGAGCCGTCCCCAACCGAGGGAGTCGAGCAAGGGATACAGGGCGGAGGCCAGGTAATAGCGCGTTTCGATGGGGCGATCTTGCGAGAGGAATTCCGCCCACAACAATTCGCACATCGCTCCGGTATAAGCGGTGGAGGTATCGCGCCCGTCGAAGAAGGCGGAAAGGTGGACCACCGAGTCCTCCGCGTTCTCCCGGAAGAAAGCTTCCTGGTGGACCAGGGTCAGGAAGCCCCGCGCCAGGCCCGGATAATATCCGGAGGCGGCCGCCTTGGCTTCGCGGGCATTGTCCGGCTTGCCGGACTTGGGCGCTTTGGCCGGCTTCTCATGGGGGGTCGCATCGACGTACACGTCCCGGGCGGAAGTATCGGAAGGGGAGAGATGATAGAAACGGAAGACTTGTTCGGGCCGCCAGTTCCGCGCGAGATAGACGACCTTGACGTTGGGGACGGCCACCTTGCGGATGCGATAGATGCCGCGCCCATTCGTTACCGCGGCGCCGATCTTCTTTTGCCCATCGTACACGGACACTTGCACCCCGCCGATGCCGCGCGCCGACCCGTCGGGCCGCATGGTGCCGCGATCGACCACGCGGCCATGCAAATCCCCCGCCCTGGGCCGCGCGGACAATGGCCCCAAGGCCGCCGCGGCCAAAAGGCCGAAACGCAAAGCGAAGCTCAAATGCATAGGTCCGGTAAACCTAGGTCCTTTGAGGGAAGGCGGCTGCCGGAAAATGGGGAATGCAGGGGAGGAAGCCGGGTCGAAACAGCCCATTCCCCTTAATGGGCCAACACCGATCTCGCGGTTTCACTCGCCCAGGTATTGCCGTCTTTAGCCAAATCGGTAAGCGTCTTTTTGGAGAAATCGTCTTTAGCGAGCGAGAGGGCGAAGATGGCTTGGTTGCGCAGAGTCATCTTGAAGAATTCTTCGATAGGGATTTGGGTTTTGCTGGAGGGATCCATGGCCATGGTGCCCACATTGTGGAGAGGAATCATCACCTTCCACTTGGCCATGTCCCGGCCCTGGGCGATTTCAGCCAAGGTTTTTTCGGCTGCTTCGTTCGTCCGGTTGCGCTTCTTTGCGATTTTCAAAAGAGATTGGGAGGCAAGGACCCGGAAGTTGACGCGTTCATCCTTGCGGCATTTTTCCAACAGGCGGATGAACCTGGGAACCAGTTCCTCGGCCAAGGGGAGATTAGGGACTTCGGCGGCGGCTTCGAGCCTGACCCATTCATCCTCGTCCTTCTCGATCAAATCGGCGAAAAGGGTTTGCGTCGCCGCATCGAGGACGGACTTATCCAATCCGGCCAGCCTGGCGACATAGAAGGAACGCATGGACTCGCCGCCGCGGTTCCGCATTTCCTTGTCGGGCCGTTTGATCTGGGCGATATACTGCTGGCGTTCCTGCAAGGCGGTGGGCTCGACGCCGGCTACGTCTCCCGAAATGATTTTCGGGGACAGGCAGAAACCGATCATGGCCAAGGCCGGTAGCCCAATCCGGATCGAACGATTCATCATCCCTGAATTTTACAATTAATCCGGTTTACCATCGGTATTTTTAGGGGACAATTTTATTGGTTATCGAAGGAGCGGGCCGGGGAGTCCCCTTCTTGCGAAGGGGACTCCCCGGCCGCGGGAAGAAATCGTTCAGGACGCTTGGTAGACTTGCGCGAATTCCTTCGCGAACTGCTCGACGGTGGTCGGCGTGGTGGCGGCGGGAGTGCGCTTCGGAATCGATATGGTCTTTTCGTTGAAGCCCTTGTTCATCTCGATGAAACTCTCGCCCACGCTCTGGGAAATGCCGGCTCCCATCATGCCCTTCAAGGCGTCCTCGTAGGGGAATTGCACGTACTTGAGATCGGGCTTGCCGATGGCCTTGCCCAAGGCGGCGGTCGCTTCGTTCATGGTCAAATCCTTGGGCCCCATGAGCGGGGCGATCTCCCGGCCCTTCCAATCCTTCTTCAGCATGCGGTTGGCGGCGTACTCGGCGATGTCGCGGGTGGCGATCTGCGGGAACGCGACATCCCCTTTCAAGGGCCCCCCGTTGATCCCCATGCCCTTGATCATGCCGATGCTGCCGTACTGGTTTTCCATGAAATAACCGGGCCGCAGGATAAGGATATCCACGCCCGTCAAGGCGTTCAGTTTCTGCTCCAGGCGGTAGAGGCCCGCCACCGGCCCGTTGCCCTTGGGCATATCGCCGCCGACGCTGCTCAAAACCACCGCCGACTTCACGCCCGATTCCTTGAGGCCCTTCACCAAGGCCTCGCCGAAGCGCTCGTAATGCGCCAGGATGTCCTTGGAAGCCAAATCGGGGGGAACCATGAGGAAGACGCATTCCGCGCCCGCGAAGGTCTTGGCCAGGAAAACCGCGTCGGCGGAATCGCCCGCCGCCGTCTGCGCGCCCTGCTTGGCCAGCTTCGCCAGCTTGTCCTGGCTGCGCCCGATCGCCTTCACCTGCTTGCCTTCTTTGAGCAGCCGTTCCGCGATGCCGCCGCCCACTTTGCCCGTCGCTCCGGTGATTACGTACATAGCCCTATCCTTTGTTGAGGGTGGGGCGAAAATACCTTCGGGCGGAGCCAAGGGCAAGAAGGCACCGAAGCGTGACCGGGGCACGTGCCGGTGACCGGATGCGAAGCTGGCCTTAAATCTTATCCCAATCAGGCGCCTTTTTCTTGCCAACCTTTTTCATCACCGCATCAAAATCACCCAAGATCTCCTTTTTGGTTTTGTCCTTCCAAATATCCTGGAAATAGCTCTGGGTTTCGGACTGGATGACTTCCTTGGTAAAAGCATAAAGCGCGAATTGATTAAGCGAAACGCCTTGTTCGTCCGCCATGAGCTCAACCTTGTGTTTAAGTTCATTCGGAAGCCGGATGATTAAGGTACTCTGCTTACTTTTCATTTCTTTTCCTCCACCCTTTCACGAAGCTGGATGGCGTCGCGACTAAAAAATCAGGAAAACGCAATTGCGAATGATGGGTAAAATCGCGAACATTATTCGTAATCACGAATTGAGCCCCGCTTGCGACGGCAAGCTCCACAAAAATGTTGTCGCTTTCATCCCTCAGGTTGGGCCTGAAGTGGAAATGCGTATCGAATGGTCTTCCGATATAGGCGAGAAACGATAAGACATGCTCCACGTCCTCTACTCCCATGCCAAAATCCTTAAGGCTTTTTTTCCTTTTTAAAACTTCTTCATATTCAGCGAAGACCTTGAGGGAGAGGGCCAGCTTAATCTTTTGATGCCGGATGAGGCCCAGAATGAAGTGAGATGCGCCCTCCGAACTGTATAGGGATTGGAAAAGAACGTTAGTGTCTAACACGACAAGCACGATTACAAGATAGCGTATGCGCTATCACGAGTCAATAAATTGCTATGGTTTCCTGGGGTTTTTAGGTTTTCCCTACCAGAATAGCTGCTTCAACCAAGCTTCAATGGATGCTGGGCTTAGGGCTTCAACGTGAGGGCGCCGGGATCGGACCAATTGCCCGCCATGTCCTTTTCTTCCACTTGCAGGGTATAGCTTCCCGCCGGCAGGCCCGAGGGCACGTAGGCGACCGCTTGCGTTTCCGGGGACCAATCGGTCTGCGTGGACAACCGGTAGCGGAAGATCCGCGCGCCGTCCGAGCCGGATCCGGGGGACCAGTTCCATGCGGGCCCGGCCCCGTACGCGCCCGACACGGCGGGCGGCGGCGGCGGAAGCCGATCCACTTGTATCGACCGGCTCACGGGCGGCGATAGGTTGCCGGCCGAATCCGTTTCGCGGATTTCGAGGTAATAGGTCTGGTTCTGGGGCGCCGTAAGGATGAGGGTGGTTCCGGATTGACCCGCCGCCGTCGTCCCGTTCAGCGAGACCAGGAACCGATCGCCGGCATCGCCCGTCCGCGTCCAGGACCATTGCACCGGCCCGGAGTAAGATGCGTTGACGACCGTCGGCGAAGACGCCACGGTGAAGGCAGGGGCCGCGGGAGCGATCGTATCCCTAAGGACGAAGGTCGTATCCGCGCCCCGGTTGCCCACGGAGTCCCGCGCCGATCGCACGATGGCGATGCGGCCTTGCTTGCCGGAGAGATCCTCGCCATCCGAATGTTGGATCAAGGTTCCGCCGAGGGCCTGCTCCGTCCAGATCACTTCGACGAAGGCGGCATTGGTCAGGGTTCCGCGGGATGGCGATTGGATGGCGACCTTGGGGCCGGCGGTGATGACCCGGATGGCGCGTTCTACGTTCGGCGAGGAGCTTCCGAACGCGTCCAGTTCGCGCAAGACCAGGGTATGCTCGCCATCGCGCAGGGAATCGGCGGTGAAGGTGGTCGCGCGCGTGTCGCGCTCCGGCCCGTTATCCAGGGAGATACGGAAGCGGCCCGTGCCTCCCGGAGCGCCGGTCCAGGCCCAGGTGGGCCGGGGATTGGCGGTCGGCGAGGCGGTCGTGCCCGCGCCGAAAGCGGGAGCGGCCACCCGCGATCCCGTTCCCACGTGCACCAATACGAAAGCCTGCGCCACGTTCCCTTCGCTATCGCGCACCGAGAAAATGGCCGTCACCACGCTGTCTTTCCCGTCATAGGCGCGCCGCGGCGCGGCCGTCCCTTGCCCGGTGGAATCGTCCCATCTCCCGTCCCCGTCCAGATCCCATTTCAATACCGCAACGGAACCATATTCCTGGGTCACCTTGATCGGGAACGATACGGTATCCCCCGGCCGAGCGCTGCGATCCGCGCCGACCTCGAGCACGGGAACGTCCCGCTTGACCACCACGTGGCAGGTCAGCGACAGGGACGGCTGGCTTTCGATAAAGCCCGTCACGTCGGCGGACCCTTCCGCGATGGCGGTGACCAAGCCGGTGGACGAGACTTGCGCCACCGCCACGTTAAGGCTCGCGAAGATGAGGTTCGCCTGGGAGCCTTCCGGGGTCGCCTGCGCATCCAATTGCAAGGACGGCCCGCCCACGAAGAGGACCGCTTGGGTAGGCGCCAGCGTGAGTCCGCGCGCCTTGACGGTCGAGGAAACCTTCACGTGGAGAATGGCGGACAAGGCCGGATCGCGCCGCGAACGCGCAGTGACGTCCGCTTCCCCCGGGATTCCCGGGAACAGCATCCCGCCCCCGTCCACGCGCACGACGGCGGAATCGGAGGAAGACCAGAGCAAGGCCGGATCGGCGCCTTTGGGCTGCACCTCGGCTTGCGCCGGCACGGCCTGGCTCTCCGAGGCCAGGAACATCGGGGAAGGGGTGAGCAGGGCCACCCGTAACGGCGGCGTTTCCCCCTGCCCATGGCTTCCGGTATCGTTCGCGGCCCCCCGCACCAGCACCTGGGGCGCTTCGGGGCCGTTCGGCCCCACCTTCACGGCGAAGACCAGGGCGCGGGCGGTGTCGCGGTAGGCGGTTATCAGGACCTGGTAAACGGAAGGCGCGTCGCTTCCCAGATCCAGATCGCGCAAGGCATGATCTTTCCCGGGGGCATAACGGCCGTGGAACACGCCGTCCTTGAAGGTTTTGCCGTTCGGGTAGAGGATATCCACCCGGATGCTGTCGTAGGTCGCCAGCGAGTCGTCCAGCCGCAGGGAAAGCAAGGTCGGCCTAGGGGCCTCGGAGAGATTGCAGGCCCAGAGCAAGGCGCAAAACGCGGCGAGGCCGGCGCGAGCGGATAAGATCAGGTTTTTCATTTCAGGGTGGCATCCACTTGGACGTGGCGGGGTTTGGGCTTGGCGTCCAACTCGACCCAGGTCAACGCGCCGGCTCCGGCCGCGGCCGCGCCCAAGGTCCACCACAGCCAACCCCTGGAAGGGGAGGCCGCCAGGGACGCATCCTGAGGCGAAGGCCCGGAGTCGGAACCTCGGGACCGATCCGGATCCGGGGGCCGGACGATCATAGGCGTATCGGGAACGGCCTCCTTTGGCAAGGCAGGCGGAGCTTGTCGGAGGGCCTTATCCGGAACGGGCGGGGCGGTCGGGGCGGGAGTTGCCGGCAAGGTGCCGGGCGTAGGGGAAGGATCCTGTTGGGCTTGGGACCGCAGGACATCGGCGCGCAAACGTTCGAACCAGGTTTTGGTCGCCGGCGGCAAATAGAGGTCGGCCGGATCGGAGTACGGATCGGCTTTGAGAGCCGCGCGGAAATGGGCCTCCGCCTTGGCGCGCCCGTCCTTCTCGCCCGCGTAGATGGCGCCCAGGTAGAGATGGGTGAACACCTTCTCTTGCGCCCCGACCTGGTGGGGATGGTTCTTGATGAAGCCTTCCAGGGCCGAACGCACGAACGGCATGTCCGCCCGCAAGTAGCCGTCGCGCACGGCGGCGGTATCGAGGTGCCCGTCGGGCAGCAGGCCGCCTTCGGCGCGCGGCATGCGCGCGCAGGCAAGGCAGAGGAAAAAGGCGATGCAAAGGCAGCGGGTCACGCGACCAGCATACCATGCCGGGAAGCCCGGAGCCATGGGTTCGGGGGCCGGAAACCTAAAGTAAAATCATAGAATCGGGATTAAGATCACAAATCGATCAGCGCTCTTCCACCACGTCCCAGCGCGTCTCGGGCCCGGAGCGCAACGGTACTACGCGCCCGGCCACCGTGGTATCGACGCCGTGATCGGTCGATTCGCTTCGCGCGAAGCCGTTGATGTAGACCCGCCGGCTGCGCGCGCTGCGGTTAGGCTGCGATCCGTGGATGGTGAAGGGGTTCCAGATCATCACGTCGCCCGGGTCCATGAGGCCGAGCTCGGCGGGCGCGAGCCGCTCCAGCACCCGGCGATTGGCTTCGTTGGCTTCCCATCCCTCATAGCCGCCTTCCATCAGGGTCCGCTTTTCCCGATGCGAGTACGGCACCATTTGCAGGCAACCGTTTTCTTCCGTGGCAGGATCGACGGCAATGGCCGTTTGCAGGAAACCCCCGTAGAGATCGCGGTAGGACGCGTCCGGTTTCCGGAAGGCGCTGTCCTGGTGCATCTGGAAGCTGACTTCGTCCCCGGGATTCTTGTAATGCATCTGGTTGGTGATGGAACGCAGATCGGGGCCTAAGAGTTGCATGACCAGCCCCAACAGGCGGGGCGAGGTGCGGAACTTGTTCAAGCCGGCATGGGAGGCCGCCGCCCATTTGGCGAATTTCAAGGTGGGTTTGCCCGCGATGGGCACGATGCGGAACTCGGTGAGGCCGCGTTTGGCGATGGCCTGCAACCCTTCCGCCTGCGCCAGGATATCCCCGAAATACCCGGCCAGCTCCGCGATTTCCCCCGGCGGGAACACGCCCGGGACGCGGACGAATCCACGGTCCCAATATTCGTCGATCCAGGGAGGGCGGGCCATGGAGGGAGTATATCCTTTACGGAGGGGATCGGACAAACAATTGCAAAGGCGTTTTCGCCGGAAGCCCACCTGCTGGGAAAGCGAGGCTAGAAGATTTCGATCTCCGCCTGCTCTTCCTTGAAGGCTTGGATGTCCTCGGCGATGCCGGCGGCCTCCTCGTCTTCGATGACGCGGCGGGCGTGAGGGAACAGCTCGTCCTCTTCCCGGGCGATATGCCCCTCGCATTCCGCCCGCAATTCGCGGCACTTGGCCGTCCATTCCGGGGTGCCCGCGTCCGTCGCTTCCAACATGGTCAGCAGCCGCTTCATACCCTTATGATCGTCCAAGGACGCGAGGGTCGTCTCGCGGGTTTCGTCATTCGCCTTGAGCCGGCTATAGAAGTAACGCTCTTCGGCTTCGGAGTGGAGGTTAAGTTCGCGGAACAAGGTCGAGAAAAGCCGCTCGCGGCGATCCTGCTCGTCCTCCCCGGTGGCCTCCAATTGCGCGAGCAGGCTCTTGGCGTTCTCGTGGTCCTGGTGCAACAGCATGTAGAGGTTCATGGGATTAGTCCTTTCTGGCCCCTGATCCATAAAAAACAAATCGGACGGGGAAGCCGATAGGCCGGGCGTAAGTCCCGGCCGGACAAGGTGGGACGATTCTAGAGGGGGAAACCGACGGAAGACCCGACGGTCGCGGCGGACATGGATGTATTTCGGGGCGCGCGGCAAGGTATAATGTGGCACCCCATGACTTCAAGCATCCCCCCTGCGGAAGGACGCCCTGCCCGTTTTGGCCTCCTGGAGATCGCGGCGTCGGCGATCGCGCTCGCGGTCGGCTTCCACTGCCTGGCCTTGCGCATCCGCGCCGGCGGGCTACCCTCGGGCGACGAGGGATCGTGGATGTCGGTGGCCGCCGAGTTGGCCCATGGACATGGCTTCACGACGCGCTGGCTGGAGGCCCATTTCCTGGTCCCCTACGCCCTGCCCCGTCCGGACGATTTCCGTTATCCGGCCCTGGTTTCCCTGCTGGCCCTATGCTTCCGCCTCTTCGGATTTTCCATCGAAACCGCCCGCTGGGCCGTCGCCGGCGTCTTCCTGGCTTTCGCGACGGCCGTATGGGGGGTGTCGCGGGCCGCCTTCGGCCGTTGGGCCGCGCAGGCGGCGCTTTGGGCCACGGTAACATCCCTGTTACAGTTGGAATGGAATTCCGCCGTCTATACGGAAGGCCTGTTCGGCCTGGGCGCCGCGGGCCTGGCGGCCTGGTGCCTGCGGGGAGAGCGCACCCGCGGATCGACCGCGCCCTTCGCTTTCGGGACGCATGCCTGGTGGGCGGGCTTGGGGGCGATGATCGGCCTGCTGTACCTTGTGCGCGTGAACGCCGTCCTCTTCCTGCCGGGGGTGCTATGGCTGTGGTTCATGCGGCGCGGTGAGCCCTTGCGTTGGACGCACCCGGCCCTGGCCGTGCTGGCTTTCTTCCTGATCTCTGCGCCCTGGCTGCTGCGAAGCGCATCCGCCTTCGGCAACCCTTTCCATTTCGCGGGCTCGGGCGGTTTGTTGCGCGATCCCGGCTCGGCCCTGACGCAATCGCATACCCTCACGGCCGCCGAATATTTCCGCCGCCACGACCTTTTCTTCCTCCCGCGCCGCTTGATCATCGGGGCCGCGCATGGGCTGCGGGATCTGCATCGCTTCGAACATGGCCTCGAAGCCGCGCCTTTGCTGCTGGCCCTTTGGGGGCTCTTCCGGCGCCGCGCCTTTTTCGGCCCCGCCTTCGCCGCGGGTTTCCTCCTTACGGGCCTGGCCTGCGCCTATGCGGCCTACAATTCCTGGGCCGGGGTCCGGTACTTCAGCGGGATAGCTCCGCTGCTCTATGCCTACGGGTTCTCGCAGATACCCATACTCTTCGCGGAGATTCCGCCACGTATGTTTCCCCAACGGCGGTTTCCGCAAGGGCGGTTTCCGCCACGGCTTCGCTTCGCGGCGGGGGCGGCCGGCATCGCCTTGGCCATCACCCCAATCCTCTATCCGCACCGTTACTACGAGCGCGTGTTATCCGGCGCATTGGCCGCTTCCGGGCCCTACGCTTACCGTCCCGCCGTGGCCGAGCACCTGGCCAAGCTTGCGCGCGACGTGCCGCCCGGCGGCGGCTATTACGCCGCTTCGCTCTGCGACCTCAATTTCCTCGCTCCCGATCGGTTTTGCGTGGGGCTGCAAGAGCTGTACGATCCTTCCTGGTTCCCCCGCAGCATAGCCGCCTTCCATCCGGGCTTAGTGGCGTTGACCCGATCCGAAACGGGGGACTCGGCCCTGAAGGCCGCCCTGGGCCGCATGCGCGACGGGGGTTACCTGCCTGTTACGGTCGATTCCGGGGCCATCGCGTTGTATCTCGCCCTGCGCCCCGGCGCGGTTCCCTTATCCCCCGGTACCGCCCCTCCCGGGAAATCGCCATGAAGGGCGCGCCTTCCGGTTCCGGGGAGAGGGATCGCCTCATCCTGGCCCTCAACGAAATCTGGCATGATCTCGAGAACCGCGCCTACGACGCCAAGCATCCGGATATCCTGGAAGCGGAGATCCCGCGTTGGGAACGCGTGCTGGGCCAAGCGTTGGCGGGCCCGCGCGGGACGATAGCAGCGCTCGATCTGGGTTCGGGAACCGGCTTCGTACCCATGCGGCTCAAAGGTTTCCTCGCCGAAGGCGATCGGCTGATCTGCTCGGACTTATCGTCGGGCATGTTGTCGGTTTGCCGGGACGCCGTGGCGGCGGGAGGCTGCCGCTTCGCCCTGGAAACCCTGAAGTTGGACGGAAAGATCATCGATTTACCCGATGCCTGCTTGGATCTGGTGACCGCCAATGCGGTCATGCACCACCTGCCGCGGCCCGAAGAAGCCTGCCGCGAGATCGATCGCATCCTCAAGCCCGGCGGGCTGGTCTTGATCGGCCATGAACCGACCCGCGCCTACGGCGAAAGCCTTTTCCTGGCTGCCAGCTATTGGCTGCTTTCCCCCCTCGCCGACTTCAAGCAGTTCATTTACGAGATCATCCTGCGGCTGGGCTGGTTCGAAGCCTTGCGCGGACCGCTGGGCCGTTACCTTCCCGAACTCGAGGCCCATAACCGATTGATCGCCGACGTGAACGCGCGCCTTAAGGAAAAGGGATTGATCGAAAAGCCGCTGGCGGCCGATACGATCTCTTCTCTCCTGGACGCGCAATCGCCCAATGCCGGCGGCCCCCAGGCGGGCCGCGGCTTCGCCTTTTCCGATTTCGAGGGGTACTTCCCCGGTTACCGTCCTGAGTTCCGGGAAACCTATACCCACCTGGGGAAAATCCACCCGCGGGCGCGATGGATGCGGGCATACTCGCGCTGGCTGGCCCGGCGCTTTCCCGAATCCGGCGGGAATCTGTTCTGCGGGCTGCGCAAAAGGCCATCTTGAAAACGGAGCCATCCTAAAGATGGGCCTATCCTCAGGATAGGTGTCACCAGCGCCCGGAAATCCCGACGAAGAGGATGGGGATGGGATAGTTCAGGTCCACGAACTTCCAGTTCTCCGTGCCGGAGTCCCGGAGCAGGAAGTTGGGCGTATTGAAAACGTTCCAGATCTCGAAATAGCTCTCGACGAAGTGGCGCTTCAGCGCCCACTCCCGCGACAGCCGGATGTCCCAGCGACTATAGGGAGAATAGCGGGCGCCGTTGCGCGGGCCCGCATGGAACAGGGTGTCATAGGTCTGGGTGGCGGGCTCGGTGTTGAAGCCACCGCCGAGGTCCCCGCCGGTTTCGGTGCTATAAGAGACGTAGTCGGTATAGGGAAGGCCGGCGGCCCAGCGCCCGCGCACGGAGAGGCCGTAGCGGTTCGGCAGCTTGAAGTGGTTGACCCAGTTGAAGGCCCAGGGACGCCCGTAACGGAAGTCGTAGACGCGTTCGCCGGGGGCGTCCTGCCGTTTGGAGTAGCCGACCTCGGCGGTGAGCCATCCGCCCCAGGTGCGATTGGGATCGTAGTTGAAGGAGACTTCCGCGCCGGCCGCTTTCCCCGTTCCCCCGTTACGGTAGGCTAAAGTCCTATCCCCGAACCGCTCCACCACGCTGTCGTATTGGGCCTTCGGCAGGGACTGGATGGCGGTGCTATCCTGGTGTTTGAACAAGTCCGAGTTCCAATCCAGGTGGCCCGTGTTGACCAGGAAGGGGACCACCAGATCGAAGTAGTTCTTTTGGTAGAGCTGGCATTCCAAGCGGTAGCGCGGCGAGAAGGTATGGGTCCATTCCAGGTTGAAGTGGAAGGCCTTCTCGGGCCTTAAGGCGGGATTCAAGGTGCGGATTTGGAAAGGGAAGTCGTCTTGGGAATAGAGTCCCGAGGCCAAGGACAATTCATCCGATTTCCCCATGGTCTGGAAATAGGCGATGCGCGGGCTGAGGTAGAAATCGTCGGCGTAAGAGTCGGTTTCGGCGCGTAGCCCTAAGAGCAACCGATGCGCGGAATCGAATCCGTATTCCGCCGAAGCGTAGGCGGCGCTGAAAAGGCCCGATAGATTCCCGTTCGCATCGAAGCGGATCAGCCGCGGGAGCTGGTTCAGGTAATCGACGTTGGGATCGGCGCCGGGATCGTTCCGCTTGATCGTAAAGCCGTTCGGATCGAAATAGGCCAGGGCGTCCAGGGCATCGGTGTTCCCGTTGACGATGGCTTCGAAGAGCGGACGGGGCAATTTGGATTCGAAAGAGTTGGTACGCAGGGACTGGCTCGCCCCGAACCGCAGCAGCAAGGCGTCGGTCGCGAAATCCTTGGCGTCCAGGCGCCAATCATAGGTGCGATTACGGATATCCAGCAGGTTATCGCTGTTGTTATTGATGCGGTGCCCATAGTAACGATCATCGGTTCCGATGGAATCGAACCACTTTTGGTCCCCGAAGAATCCCACGCCCCAAGTCTGGGATTGGAAGGCGAAAGTCTGATCGAACTGCCAGGCCGAGGTCGGTTTCCAATGGAAGGCCAAACCGTGGAAGCCGTTGTCCACGGAGACGGACGCGAGGGTATCCGGCAGGGTCCGGATTTCGCGTACATCGAGGGCCTGGCGATAGAACAGATCCCAGTCGTAAAAATCGGGGGACACTTCCTTCCCGTTCACGAAATGGCGCAGGTTCTGATCCCGGACCGTGAAAATATCCTTGGAAATAAGCCCCGTGTATTCGCCCGTCCAGGCGTCGGAAAAGCGCCAGGATAGCCCCAACTGCAGGTCCTTGAAATTCGGGAGCATGATATCGCCTTGGAATTGCCGCTTGGCGCGTTCGAAATCCTTTTCGTCATCGATGAGATCGACGGCGTCCCAGCCGCGGTTAAGCACCCAGTCGTACCAAAAAGCCTGGTAGGAAAAGGAGATCCCCAGCCGGTTCTTGATGATGGGGACCCCCGCATAGGCGTTGCCGCGCAAAAGGGAAAGGTCCGCAGAGACCGCCAGGGTATCCATGGGCGCCGGCCGGGCCCGCATGAACAAGGCGCCGGAAAGCGCGTTACCGTCTTCGACGGGAAAGCCGCCGCTGTAGAAGGTGAGATCCTTCAGGGACTCGATGTTGAATACGGAATAGACGCTGCCGAAATGGTAAGGCTGCAAAAGCGGAATGCCTTCCCAAATCACCTGGGTCTCTTCCGCCTTGCCCCCGCGCACGTTGGGACGCACGCTCAAGTCGTTCTGGTTGGAGACGCCGGGCAAGGTCCCGAGGGCCTTCAAGGGATCTCCTTGGGCCGCCGTGATATTCTTCAAGTCCTCCCGGGTCAGGCGGATGCGGCTCACCTCCTTTTCCCGATGGCTGCGCGTGCCCTGCGTTTGCGTTTTCTTTTCCTGGAGTTCCAGGCTGGAATCCTGGGCGGCAGAATCCTTTGCCAACGCGGAGCCGGTCGCAGGAACGGAATCACGCGCCGCGTAGGGGGAAGACAGGGAGGTATCGGCCGGGTCTTCCGCCCGCGCGGGAGTCGAAGCGATGCCGATCAGGATCGCCGCGAAGGCGGACCAGGCGGGGAGGAAACCAGCCCGGTTCATTTGAAGGTCCATCCCATGCCCACGCTGAAATCAAAGACATGATCGTCCAGAAGGTACTCCGGCGGCGGAGTATCGGTCCCCATCGGGGCCAGCGGATAGGTCAAGACCGCCAAGGGAACGATGTAGTCGGGAAGCACGGGGATGTCAGGCAAGGTCCACATGAAGCCCAGCGAGGCCTGATGGATCAGGCGCCGCCGCGATTGGAAATGCCGGAGCGACTCGGAGCCCGAGATATCGGAAAGCTGGCTGGCGAGATAGGTGGCGCGGTAATTGACGAACAGGTCGCTCGCGCCGAAGGCCCGCGACAGCGCATACTCCCCGAAATAAGAGTTGTCCGCCCAGGCGCCGATGCCCAAGCCGCCGGAAAGGGAATGGTGGAAAGGAAGTTCCTTGGGCACGGGCAACCCCAGCTTTAGATCGAATTCGGCGCTGGCGGGATTGGTCGGCCCTTCCAGATGCAATCCGATTTCGGCGCCCGCGAAAGGGCCGAAGGGTCCATGCACCCCTAAGCGATATCCCAGGCTTCCCTTGAGGGTCGAATTCCAGGAATGGACGTGCGGGACGGAATCGTCCTGGGAGCTGCCGTTTCCGGACCCATCGCGGGTATACTGGTAGTGCCTACAATGGGTTCCCGTAGAATCCTTGATTTCATAGATGCTTTCCGTGTAGTCCCCTTGCGGGAGTTCCGGGCATCCGTAGCTGAGCGAACGGAAGGGGCCCGCGCCCACGGTCAAGGTACTCGTTCCCGGTTCAAGCAGGCGGCCGGTGTTGAAATGATGGGTGGTATACAGGCAACCGTTGAAAAGGAGCGCGCAGGCGGCCAAGGTCGGCCGCGAACCGGCGCACCAATAAAATTGTTTCCGCAACCAACTTTCCTTTCCGACTCGCGCAGGCAATCAAATAGTAAATTCCTCCCGTGGAAATCCCGTCCCTAATGAAGAAAATCCTAGGCCTCGGTGAAGGCATGATGCGGATACCAATCGGATTGGTCCTAGTTTGCCTGCTATCCGCTTGCAATACCGGCAGCGAGAACCAGTACGACATCCCGGCAGGACAGGCGATCCTGCAGGCGAATTTGGAAATCGAACCCGATGGCACGCCCCTCATTTTCGCCGAAGTAGGCATGGACTATGCGACCGCCGCCCCCCTCCAGGAATGGGAGCCGCGGATTCTACAGCGGAACTCCCAGGCTATCGCATATACCCCGGGAACGGGAGGCTGGGCATCCCATTCATTCCGCAACATGGAGGGCGAATCCGGAGGGCCGTCCTACTTTCTTCGCAACTTCGGAGGCGGGATCCAAGCCCTTCTTCAGGGTTTGCATCGCCGAATCCTGTATGCGCAGAAGGGAACGGAATGGGAGGTGAAAAAATCCATTCCGGATAAAGTCGGAAGCGACGCGGAACCTAATTTCAACATGTGGCACGGGGATCCCATAGTCCTGGCCGGCGATACCGCCTGGGAGATGCCGGAAGAATTATCTACCAATAATACTGGTGATACCCGTTTCTATATCCGGCTGAGCAACGGGACCCATTTCGAACTGGATACGGCGTTCCAATACGGAGAGACCCTTCTCCTACCCGGAAAAGAATCCAATTACCTGATCCTTTCCTATCAGCCCAATAACAATTCCTATCCGCCGGGGAACGGCGATCCGAGCCGGCCGGAGAATACCGATCCGACGATCGGCCAGAAGCTGATATGCTACCGGTGGAGCCTGGACCCTAGCAAGCCGAACCCGCGCAAACAGGTCTTGCAGTTGGATCATCCGGCCACCTACGGCAGCTTTTCCTACGCCCAAGTGCTGGGGGAAACTCGGGTCTATTACCAACTGGGGCCGGATTCCCTCGCGGAATTCGGATTGCGAAACGATACCCTGGCGCTCTTGGGATACCGGGTTTTCCCGGGGACGATAGATTCGACAGGAGGATATCCCTTCAAGCGTTATCAAGGGGGGAACTTCAACGTGGATCCGATCGGATGCATCCATTCCATGGTCGCCGGCCGCCCCATCGATACAACCGAGGCGGATTCCGCATATTTCCTGAACCGGTATTCGGTCCTCGTCCACGCATCCTCGTGCGAAGGCACGCCGGATACGATTCCCGTTCCCCGTCCGGCTTCGGGAATATTCCAGTTCCAAATCTCCGAATTGCGTTTCGACCCGGAGGGGAACCCAATGGTGGCCCTGATGCTGCAAACATCGGTTAACGCTAATGACTACGGATCCCAGCAGGGAATCCCGCCCAGTTGGCTCTACTTCGCGCGGAGAAGCGCCGGGCGCAAATGGACTTGGGAGAAAGTGGCCCAATATTAATCCGGAGTTCCGCCCTCCGCCAGGCGGCATTCGTCCGCCAAGCAGGTAACACCCCGGTTAACCCGGGAGCGTTCTGATCGCTTCCAGGAACAGATCCGCCGTCCGCTCCGCGGACAATTTTCCCGCCGCCTTCCGCGCTCCTTCTCCCAACCGATCCCGCAAACCCTCCTCTTCCATCAGGCGCAAGAGAGCGCGCCCGCAAGCCTCCGCGTCGTCGCGGGCGAAAAGGAGCCCGGTCGCCCCGTCCTCGATCTCCTCGTTGACGCCCAAGGTATCGGGCCCGGCCGCCGGGACCCCATGCATGGCGGCCTCCAGGACGGTAAGAGGAAAGCCTTCCACCACGGAGGTAAGCACCAAGGCGAAGGCGCCGGCATACAGGGCCGCCATGGCTTCCCCCGGCACCGGCGGCTCCAGGGCGACGATGGCGGACAAGCCTTCGGCCAGGATGCGGCGGCGCACGGGAGCGTACAGCGAGCCGCCGCCCACGATGCGAAAGCGCGTATCGGCGGGCAAACGGCCAGAGGTCCGCAGCCATGCGATGGCGGAAAGAAAGAGGAAGGGATCCTTCACGGCCTCCAAGCGGCCGGTGAACAGGAAGGTGCGGACCGGGGCCCCGGCGGGCGGGGTGGGCGGGACCGACGTGGCCGGAACAGGTGCGATGGGATGGCCAGCGGTTGCCTCGGCGCGCGGCGGATCCCCGAAAAGCGGCAGCACCATGCGCGCCCCACGCATGCCGCCATAGCCTTCGGCCATTGCCAGCAACCCGCGCGAAACGAAGCCATGCATGTCCGTGCGCGACCAGGCGGCCTTGAGGGCGAGGCGGTAAAGGGGCCCCGCGCCGGTCCGGCGATTTTCGTGTACGTCGGCGCCGTGGTACCAGATGGCATGGGGCACGCGATGGAACCGGGCCAGCAGGGCGCCCAAGGCCCCGGTGGGGATGCCGGTGTTGGAGAAGATGAGATCGGGCCGGCGTTTCCCCAGCCAGAGTCCGCTCCATAGGGCCCGCGCGCAGAACAGCAGAATGGTGGCCGGGCTGGTCTGGAACTGGAGGGAACGGCCGGTGGCGAAGAAGCGCACGCGGAAGGGGTAACCTGTAGGGTACGGGGCGGGAGGGCGCTGGGTCCAAACCTCCACCGCTATCCCGCGGGCGGCCAGGCGGGAGCACAGTTGCGACATCGCGCGGCCGGCGCCTCCGCCCAGGGGCGGCAGCTCGTGGGTGAGGACCAGGATGGAACGCGGGAGCATGCCTCAAGGCCCGCGCGCGATGCTGGGCAGGCGGAGCAGGCTGATGAAGAAGGCGGAGAACATGGTCTGCAAGCCCATTATCATCAGCACCACGCAAAACAGGCTTTGCTTGGGCATCAGGAAATAGCCCACGAAATGGATCTTCACCCACAGGCCCACGATATAGGCGCTGCCCGCCAAGCCGGCCAGGAACATGAGCCCGCCCCAGGTCAGCGCGCGCTCGAGATAGAAGATCCGGAAGAATGTTTCCAAGAGCCGGCTGGGCGCGGCGAAGCCTTCGCGAGCGGCGAAGGCCTTGGCGAATAGGCCCGTGGTAAGGATCTGGAAGCCGGCCAGGGTGAACATCGCGAAGAAGATCATGGCGTGGATATCGAAGACGTGGCCGAACAAGATCAGCCATCCCAAGGCAGTATTCAGGAACAGCATCAGGCCGCCAAGGAAGAGTAAGAGGCCGGGGGCCAGGAACAACCAGTTGGGGCTGAACAACAGCATGAAGCGCATGTGGCGCCACGCGTCGGAAAGCGACTCCAGCTTGGATTCGCCCTTGCGCGGGTGATAGGTGATGGGCACCTCGACGATGCGGAGCCGGTTGCGCAAGGCCGATACGATCATCTCCGAAGCGAATTCCATCCCCAGGGTGGACAGGCGCAGCCGATGGGCGGCTTCGCGGGTGAAGGCGCGGAAGCCGGAATGGCAATCGGAGATGCGCGAACCGAAGAAAAGATTGAGGATGCCCGAGAGGATGGGATTGCCGATGTAACGATGCGAAAAGGACATGGCCCCGGGCAGAATGGTCCCCTTGAAGCGGGAGCCCAGCACCATATCCGCGCCGGCGTCCAACTCCTTCACGAGTTTCGGCATATCCAGGAAATCGTAGGTGTCGTCGGAATCGCCCATGACGATGTAATCGCCCTGCGCCGCCTCCAGGCCCTTGAGGTAAGCTGCGCCGTAGCCCTTAACCGGCTGGTCCACCACCTTCGCCCCCAGCCGCAAGGCCAGTTCCCGCGATCCGTCGGTGCTGCCGTTGTCGGCCACGATGACCTCCCCCTGGAGGCCCATTCCCTCCAGGGCCCGGCGCGCCTTTTCCACGCACACGCCGATGGTCTCGGCCTCGTTCAGGCAAGGCAGGATGATGGACAGGGTTTTCCCGGGCATGGCGATGGCTCCGGAGGACCGGATTTCCGGTCCATTATAAGATGGGCGGATGCGGCGGTTCAATCCGCGCGATGCGATCGGCCTTCCCCCTGACAGGATGTTGAATAAGGCCCCGCGAACTCCTTCCTCGACTTCGTGGTTTCCTCCTTCAACGTCTACGCCGTGCGCAGCTCGGGAAGGCCCAGCGATCCGTCCTACAATTACGGGCGGGGGAAGATCGAAGGGGTGGCCGCCTTCACCGAGGGCGTATTCATCATGGCTTCGGCCCTGTACATCCTGCGCCAGGCGGTGCTCAAGTTCATCGTGCCCGGCAGCCTGGGCCTGCACTGGCAATTGCCCCGGCCGATCCCCGCCACCTCGCTGGACTGGGCCATGGCGGCCATGGCCTTATCCCTGGCGATCACCGCCGTGCTGGTCTGGTACCTCAAGCGGAAAGCGGAGGAATCGACCAGCCTCATCTTGCGCGCCGATACCGTCCACTACCAGACCGATTTGCTCAGCAATGCGGGCATCCTTTTGACCCTGGGGGTGGTGCGCCTGAGCGGTTGGGCCTGGCTCGACCCCGTCATCGCCGTCGGCGTCGCCGCCTACGTGGCCCATGCCGCCGTGCCGCTCATCCGCAAAGGCCTGGCCATGCTGCTCGATCATGCCCTGGAGGATCCCCTGGTGGATTCCATCCGCGCCATCGCGGAATCGACCAGCCCTCGGGTGAACGGGGTGCATGAGCTGAAAACCCGCCGCTCCGGGGATACCAACCTGGTGGAATTCCACCTGGTTTTCGACGAGGGCATCGCCCTGCGCGAGGCCCACCAGATCGCCGACGAAATCGAGGCCAAGGTGCGGGCCCTGGCGGATACGCGCTGGATCGTCAATATCCACCTGGACCCGGTGGACGATTCCTTCCGGGACGAGAAGATAGCCCGGCGGGGCCGGGAAGAGTACGGAGACGGCCGGTAAGGGCTTCCGGGGTCCGCATAACCAAGTTCCCTTGTTATACTTCCTTGCGAAACCCGTCCCAAGGAGACCCCATGCCCGCCCTACGATTGACCATCGCGTTCGCCTTCGTTTCCACCCTGCTCGCCGCGGGCGCCCGCGCCGCCGAGAATGCCCCGGCCCATCCGGCGGCTTCTCCCGCCGTCGCCTCCGCCCAGCCCCCCAAAGCCGCCGCGGAAGGCGTGGCCGTGATGCCGGTCCCGGCCGACTCGTCCAAGGGAAAGAAATCCTGCGAGGACGTGAAGGCATCCATCGATGCCAAACTGAAAGCCAAAGGCGTGAAGACGTTCACCCTCGACATCGTGGGCAAGGACGAAACCAAGGATGCCAAGGTGGTCGGAAGCTGCGAAGGCGGCAAGAAGAAGATCACCTACAAGCGGGGCTGATTTGGCAGCTCGCGGACGCGGGTCCGCGTCGCGCCCCCTCGTTCAAGGGCCCGGGTTCGTCGCTCCCGGGTTCGTACCCATCTGCATGATTTCGCCGAACACCTGTTTCAGGATATCGGCGGCCTCGAAGGCCAGGTTTTTCACGTAGCCGAACGGATCGCGGCGGATGTCCTTCTCCTGATTCCCCACCAGCAAGAACAACCCCGTCAGCGCATTCTTGGTGGTCCAAGCCCCGAGGCTTTCGGTTTGGATGGTCTTGTTGCTGACGGGCTGGAGGGAGTTGATTTGGTACGAGGTTAGGCCTACCTCCGCCGCATCGGCATTCCATGTAGTCTGGAAAGCGAGCAGGGTCTGGTAATCGCCGAGCAGGGTATTGTAGGCGGTGCGGAAGGTCCCCCAATATTGCGTGAGGGGGACCAAGGCCAAAGTCGAGTCTACCAAGGGCGCGTAGGCGTTGGTGAGAGGTTCGAAGGTATGCCCGCGCAGGAAGAGCGTGGCCGCCGTGCTATCCGGGCTATCCAGCAAGGATAAACCATCGGAAATGGTCAAAGAGGTTATGGCGGATTTGAAGATGGGGACCGAGCGGGGGGCGGCCTTCTCGGCCGCGCGGTTCATGTACTTGACGACCGAATCGCCCAAGGTTTGCAGGGAAGCGGCCGCTCCCGCCAGCGCGGAGGCGCGCGACAGGTTGGTGGCGATGGAACCGTTGTCCAGCCCGATCAGGCTGGCCGCGCTCTGGACCGACTGCAGTTGCCGCGCGAAGGGGCTGACGTAGGCGCCGATGGATCGGGCCGAGGCCAGGGCCTGCGCGGCCTCCTCGGGCAGGAGGATTTTGATGGCGGCGTTGGCCAGGTAGCCGTCGACCTTGCCGGCCAGGTTGGCGCTGGAATCGATGCCGACGGATAGGGCAGTGCGCAGGCCGTTTACCACCTGGCCCTCGGTATAACCGTTTCCTTGCCCCCCGGTGTCCAGGACGTCTTGCAGGTTGCATGCGGCCAAAAGGGCGGCGGAAAACGCGAGAGCGATTCGGGCGGGATTTCGCATGCCCATAAGATAATCCCTGGGCGCCGCGCCCGGCCGTTGCAAACGCCCCGGGATCGGGGGGCGGCATACCGTTGCGGAAACGGGCCCGGCCAGGTGGTATATTACAAGGGATGGCTGATTCCCCGGCATCCGGCGGGCGGGCGGCCTGGCGGCCCGATGGGGCCACGCGCTCCCGCGCGCGCTTAAGCCGCTTCATGACGGAAACCGGGCGTCCGTCCTTTGAAGACTTATACCGGCATTCCATCGACGACATCGAAGGCTTCACGGCCGAGGTCCTCCGCTTCCTGGACATCCGCTTCGATCGGTTTCCCGACCGTATCCTGGATGTTACGGCCGATCCGGCCCATCCCGTCTGGTGCCCGGGCGGCGGACTCAACATTTCCCGGACCTGCCTGGATAAGCATTTGGAAGCCGGCGCCGGGGGTCGCCTCGCGCTGATTTGGGAAGGGGAGGAGGGACCCGCTTCCGTCCGAACCCTCGGTTATGCCGAACTCGCCGCCCTGGTGGGGCATTGCGCCGCGGGCCTGCGCGCATGCGGATTGGGCCGGGGCGATGCCGTCGGCTTGTACCTGCCCATGCTTCCGGAGACGGTCATTTCCTTGTTGGCCCTGGCCCGCATCGGCGCCGTGGCGGTGCCTCTCTTTTCCGGTTACGGCCCAGCGGCCCTGATCGCGCGCCTTCGGGACGTGGAGGCCAAGGCGGTGATTACCTGCGACGCCTTCCCGCGGCGCGGCAAGCCGGTGAACGCGCGGGCCGCCCTGGATGAGGCCGCGGCGGCTTGCCCGACGTTGCGATTGATCATCGTGGCGGCCCGTCCGAGTACCGAAGCGGCTCGTTCCGGAATCCCCGAGTCCCAACCCGGCGACATCCCGCCGTCTACAGCCCGCCGTCTCTCCTGGAACGATCTGCTCGACCTGGGCCAAGCGCCCGGGGCCGACGCCTCGCCCGCCCCTACCGCGGCCGAAGATCCCCTCATCGTTCTTTACACCTCCGGCACCACGGGCAAACCCAAGGGCATCCTGCATACCCATTGCGGCTTTCCCGTGAAGGCGGCCCAGGACATGGCTTTCGGCACCGACGTGGGCCCGGGGGACCGTATCACCTGGGTTACCGACATCGGCTGGATGATGGGGCCATGGCTGATTTACGGCGCGACCATCCTGGGGGCGACCTTGGTCCTGTACGATGGTGCGCCCGACTTCCCGGGCCCGGATCGATTGTGGGAGTTCTGCGCCCGGCATCGGGTCGGCATCCTCGGGATATCCCCCTCCCTGATCCGCGCCTGCATGCATCGCGGCGGCGATTTACCCTCGCGCCACGACCTATCGGCCCTGCGCATCCTGGCTTCCACCGGCGAGCCCTGGGATCCGGAGTCCTGGCAATGGTTTTTCGATAAGGTGGGCGGGAGCAAGCTCCCCATCATCAATTATTCCGGGGGGACGGAGATTTCCGGAGGCATCCTGATGGGCAATCCCCTGTTGCCCATCGCGCCCTGCGCTTTCTCCGCGCCCTGTCCCGGCATGGCCGCCGAGGTGTGGGGCGAGGCGGGAAAGCCGGTGGACTCAGGGATGGTGGGCGAGCTGGTCATCCGCAAGCCCTGGATAGGCATGGCCCGGGGCTTTTGGCGCGATCCGGACCGTTACCTCGCGACCTATTGGTCCCGCTGGCCGGGCACGTGGGTGCATGGGGATTGGGCCCGGCGCGATGTGGACGGGCAATGGTATATCCTGGGCCGCAGCGACGATACCTTGAAGGTGGCCGGCAAGCGCGTGGGGCCCGCCGAGGTGGAATCCATCCTATGCGCCGATCCCCGCGTGGCCGAAGCGGCCGTGATCGGCGTGCCGGACCCGAAGAAGGGGCAGGCCATGATCGCCTTCTGCGTGGGGGTAACGCCCGAGATACCCACGTCGTTGGAAGGGGAATTGCTGGAAAAGGTGGCCGCCGCCTTGGGGCGGCCCTTGCGGCCCGAGCGGGCGCATTTCGTGCCGGCCCTGCCGCGCACCCGCAACGCCAAGGTGATGCGGCGCGTCCTGCGGGCCGCCTATCTCGGGGAAGATCCGGGCGACGTGAGCGCCCTGGAAAATCCGGGGGCCCTCGCGGCCATCGCCCGCGCGCGCGGGGATGGGACCGGGGAAAGGGCCCGCGCGGAAGGGGGAAAGCATGGCTGACGACATCCGCATCAAACGCGTCCATCACGTGGAGTTCTGGGTCGGCAACGCCAAGCAGGCCGAATACTTCTACCGGAACGCCTTCGGCTTTTCGCGGTCCGCCTACTCGGGCCTGGAAACGGGCGCGCGCGATCGCGCCGCCTACGCCTTGCGCGCGGGCCAAGCCGCCTTCGTGGTGGCCTGCCCCTACGGCGACGAAGGCGAGGCCGGACGCATGGGGGAGCATCTCAAGAAGCACGGGGACGGCGTGCGCGATATCGCCCTGGAAGTGGAGGACGCCGCCCAGGCATTCGCGGCCGCGGTCGCCCGCGGCGCCGAGCCCGCCTTCCCGCCCATGACCTTGACCGATGAACATGGGACCGCCGTGCGCGCGGGCATCAAGGCCTATGGCGACATCGTCCATTCCTTCATTTCGCTGAAGGATTACCGGGGCCCTTTCCTGCCGGGCTTCCAGGCCGCGCCTATGTCGGGGCCGGATGCGGCCCGGGCGAACGGGCGGGACGCCGGTCTCGTCGCCCTCGATCATTACGTGGCCAACGTGCGCCTGGGGGAAATGGCGAAGTGGGAGGCGTGGTACGAACGCGTCCTGGGCCTCCAGCGCTTCATGACTTTCGACGACAAGGACATCAGCACCGAATTCACGGCCTTGAACAGCGTGGTGATGGCCAACGCCTCCCGCAGCCTCAAGTTCCCCATCAACGAGCCCGCGCCGGGCCGCAAAAAAAGCCAGGTGGAGGAATACAACGATTTCCATCACGGCCCCGGCGTGCAGCATATCGCCTTGCTCACCGCGGATATCCTGAAGACCGTCTCCGCGCTGCGCGCGAACGGCGTGGGCTTCCTGGCGGTGCCCGAATCCTATTACCAGGCCTTGCCCGGCCGGGTCGGCCCCATCGACGAAGCCATTCCCGCCTTAAGGGAATTGGGCATTCTCGTCGATCGCGACGATCAGGGCTATCTGCTGCAGATCTTCACCCAGCCCTTGGAGGACAGGCCCACCTTGTTCTTCGAAATCATCCAGCGCAAGGGTTGCCAGGGATTCGGCAAGGGCAACTTCAAGGCCTTGTTCGAAGCCATCGAGCGCGAACAGGATCGGCGGGGGAACCTGGTATGAGCCTAAGCTACCAGAGCGGGTTGGGGAATGCTTTCGCCAGCGAGGCCATGCCGGGCGCCTTGCCTGCCGGGCAAAACTCCCCGCAGCAAGCGCCCTATGGTTTATATGCCGAACAGTTCAGCGGCACATCCTTTACCGCTCCGCGGCATCTGAACCGGCGCACCTGGATGTACCGCATCCATCCCTCCGCGAAGCAGGGCCCCTGGCAGCCCCTGCCGGCGGGCCTTTTGCGCAGCGCCCCCTTCTTCGGAAGGGCCCCCTTCCCCGGAAGGGCCCCCTTCGGGGAAGCCCCCGCTTCGCCCGATCCCCGGCGCTGGGATCCCATTCCCTTGCCTTCCGCGCCGACCGATTTCCTGGACGGCCTCGCCACTATGGCGGGCAACGGCGATCCCGCGCGGCAGGACGGGGCGGCCATCCACATCTACGCCGCCAATGCCTCCATGGACGAAACCTTTTTCGTATGCTCCGACGGCGAATGGCTGATCGTGCCGCAGCTCGGCCGCTTGATCCTGCGCACCGAGTTGGGTAACCTGGAGGTTTCCCCCGGCGAAATGGCCCTCATCCCGCGCGGACTGCGCTTCCAGGTCCTTCTGCCCGACGGCGCTTCCCGCGGTTACGTCTGCGAGAACCATGGCGCGCCCTTCCGCCTGCCCGAGCTCGGCCCCATCGGCGCCAACGGGCTGGCCAACCCGCATGACTTCCTTTCTCCCGTCGCCGCCTTCGAGGACAAGGCCGCGCGCTTCCGCCTGGTGGCCAAGTTCCAAGGCGCCCTATGGGAAAGCGAATTGGATCATTCCCCGCTCGACGTGGTCGCCTGGCGCGGCAACCTCGCGCCTTGCAAATACGATCTGCGCCGCTTCAACGCCATCGGGACGGTCTCATTCGATCATCCCGATCCGTCCCTGTTCACGGTGCTGACCTCGCCTTCGGAAACGCCCGGGACCGCCAACGTCGATTTCGTCCTCTTCCCGCCGCGCTGGCAGGTGGCCGAACATACCTTCCGCCCGCCCTGGTTCCATCGTAACGTCATGAGCGAATGCATGGGGCTGATCGAAGGCGCCTACGATGCCAAGGCCGAAGGCTTCCTGGCGGGAGGCATGAGCTTGCACAACGCCCTGGCCGGGCATGGGCCGGACGCGGCCACTTTCGCCAAGGCTTCCTCCGCCGCGCTCGCGCCCCAGTACCTGGGCGACACCCTCGCCTTCATGTTCGAGACGCGTTGGGTTTTGCAGCCCACCGCATACGCCCTGTCCTCGCCGGCCTTGCAAAAGGACTATGCCGCCTGCTGGCGCGATCTGCCCAAACGCTTTCCGGGGAGTTGAGATGGATGCTTTGTCCGTACTACTCGAAGGCTTGATCGATTACGCCGGGCTCTATCCTCCCGCCTCCTTGCCCATGGAGGAGGCCGTCCGCGATTACGCCGCCTACCGTTCCGGCCCGCGCGCCGCCTGGCTGGGACGCTTCGTACTGCCGGCCGCGCGCCTCGATGCCTTTCTGGCGGCGCCCCTCCCTATGCCCGGGGCCGCGGGCCCTTGGCGCCTTTCCGCCTTGCTGGGCGAGACGCCCGAGGCCGATCTGGAACGCGTCATCGCGTTCAATCGCGCGGCGCATGCCTCCGCTTCACCATCGGCCCTGGTCGATGCCATCGAGATGAAGGCGGGGACGCCGGAGGGCATCGAACGCCTCGAAGCGCTTACGCCCGCCGGCGTCACCGCCTTCTTCGAGATCCCCATCCGCGACCCCGGACCCTTCCTGGCGGCCCTGGCCAAAGGGAACGGCCGGGCCAAGCTCCGGACCGGCGGGGTGGTTCCGGAGGCGATTCCCGTCGCCGCCGATATCGCGCGCTTCCTGGCCGCCTGCGCCGCCGCGCGCGTCCCCTTCAAGGCCACGGCCGGGTTGCATCATCCTTTCCGATCGCTGCGGCCCCTGACCTATGCCGAGGATGCGCCCCAGGCGATGATGCACGGATTCGTCAACGTGTTCCTGGCCGCCGCCTTCGCCCTCCAAGGGATGGATGCCGTAACCCTCACCGCTTTGCTGAACGAGGAATCGCCGCGCGCCTTCGCTTTCGGGAAAACGAATGCCGAATGGCGCGGCCATTCCCTCCATGCCGAACGCTTGCGCGCGGCCCGCCGGGACTTCGCCCTCGCCTTCGGTTCCTGTTCCTTCGATGAACCCCGGCAAGATCTGGAGGCGGCGGGATGGCTATAAGAAACGGGCTCGACGGCACCCATGATCCCGCTTTGCGCAGTTGGGTGGCTTCGGCCAACGCGGCCGGAGCCGACTTCCCCATCCAGAACCTGCCCTTCGGGATCTTCCGCCGCCGGGGATCGGGGGAACGCCCCCATGTGGGCGTGGCCATCGGCGATCGCATCCTGGACGTGGCCGCTTGCCATGAGGCTGGATTGTTTTCGGGCGGAGCGGGCGGACCGGACGGATCTGCCGGGGCCGAGGCGGAGGCCGCCGCGGCGGTCTGTGGCGATCCGACCTTGAATCGCTTGGCGGGCCTGGGACCGGTTTTCACGGGAGCCCTGAGGGCGGCCCTGAACGGGCTTTTGCGCGCCGGCGATGGCCGCATCGCCGCCGTTCCCGATTGGGAAACGCGCCTGTTACCCCCCGCCTCCGTTTGCGAGCTTTTCCTCCCCGTGGAAGCGGGCGACTACACCGACTTCTACGCCTCCATCCACCATGCGACGAACGTAGGCCGCCAGTTCCGGCCCGAGCAACCTTTGCTTCCGAATTACAAATACCTGCCCATCGGCTATCACGGCCGGGCGTCTTCCCTGGTCGTGAGCGGGACGCCGGTGCGGCGGCCCTGGGGACAGACCGCGCCGCCTGCGGCCGTCGCGGCCGGAGCGGCGGGCGCCCAGGAAGCGGCCCCTTCGTCGAACGCCGGCGGAAGTCCCGCGCCCTCGTTCGGCCCCAGCCAGGTGCTCGATTACGAAGTGGAGGCCGGCCTGATCATCGGGCAGGGCAACGCCTTGGGCGAACCCATCCCCATCGACGCCGTCGAAGGGCATTTCTTCGGCGTATGCCTCCTGAACGATTGGTCGGCGCGAGACATCCAGAAATGGGAATACCAACCCTTGGGCCCCTTCCTGGCCAAGAACTTCGCGACCTCCCTATCGCCTTGGATCGTCACCTGGGAAGCCCTGGCCCCCTTCCGCGCGCCCTCCGCGCCCCGTCCCGCGGGCGATCCCGCGCCGTTGGCCCATCTCGATCCCGGCCCCGACGCCGCGCGCGCCGCCCTCGACATCTTGTTCGAATTGTTCCTCTCCACGCCGGACATGCGCGCCCGCGGCCTCCCGCCCGCGCGCATCAGCCGGGCCCGCTCCCGCGATCTGTATTGGACCCCGGGGCAATTGCTCGCCCACCACGCCAGCAACGGTTGCAACTTAAGGCCCGGGGACGTGCTCGGGACCGGAACCATTTCCGGACCGGAGGAGGAGAACATGGGCTGTCTGCTGGAAAAGACCCGGGGAGGCAAGCAACCCATCGCGCTGCCGAACGGGGAAAGCCGGCGCTTCCTGCAAGACGGGGACGAAGTGATCCTGGCGGGCTATTGCGAGGCGCCCGGTTTCGTGCGGATCGGGTTGGGGGAGTGCCGCGGGGTGGTATTGCCGGCCAAGGCGGCAGGGTAACACGGAGGATACCTATGGTCGCGCGCGCCGATTACACCATCGAACAACCGCTGGATAAGTATACCGCCGGCGATCATGCGCTCTGGCGCGCGCTCTTCGAACGCCAGGCCGGCCTGTTGGAAGGCCGCGCTTGTTCCGAATACCTGGAAGGCCTGCACCGCCTGGGCGTGGCGGCCGAGGGCATCCCCGATTTCCGCCGCCTCAACGAAACCCTGTCCGCCGCCACCGGTTGGAAGCTGGTGGCCGTGCCAGGCCTGGTCCCCGACCCGGTCTTCTTCGAGCACCTGGCCCACCGCCGCTTCCCCACCACCTGGTGGATCCGCAAGCCGGAGCAGATGGATTACCTGCAAGAGCCCGACGTCTTCCATGATCTGTACGGGCACGTGCCGCTCTTGATGAACCCCGTCTTCGCCGATTACATGCAGGCCTACGGACGCGGGGGTATGAAGGCGGAACGCTTGGGCGAGATCGCCCACCTCGCCCGCCTGTACTGGTACACTGTGGAATTCGGCCTGATCCGAGATGCCTCCGCCAGAAGCGGGATGCGCATCTACGGCTCGGGCATCTTGTCCTCCAAGGCCGAGTCCATCTATTGCCTGGAAAGCCCCGCGCCCAACCGGGTGGCGTTCGATTTGCTCAGGGTGATGCGGACCAAATACCGCATCGATACCTTCCAGAAGACCTATTTCGTCATCGACGATTTCGAGCAATTATTCGCGGCCACGCGGGCCGATTTCCGGCCTTATTACGAAAAACTCCATGGGATGCCGGATTTGGGAGCAGGGGATTTGCTGGAAAGCGATTCGGTGATCACGCAAGGGTCCGGCGAGGGCTGGGCGAGCACCGAAGACACATAGGGTCTCCATTTATCGGGATCCGAGGTTAACGGCCAGAACGGCCACTTCCATGTTATCCCGATATCGGTAGGCGCAAAGCGGACCTTCCAAGTATAGTCGGCGGGGACAAACTGTACCCAGGTTGGGGTGCATTTCCAACCGGTCCGCAGGAGTTTTGAAACTACCCTGATGTAATGACCGTCACGAAAATATCCGCCTTCTGGATCCTGCTTTTGACCCTGCCCGGATTCAGCCAGAATTTCTGGGTGCCGGTATTTACCGCATTGGACACCAACCATAACATCCGGAGGATTGATATCGCCCCGGATGGGACCATTTATGGCACCAAAAGGGCATATAGCGGGATCTATTGGTCCACGGACCGGGGACAGACCTGGGATTCTTCCAGCACCGGCCTCCCCACTGATACCGCCAGCACGGTAAAAGCGATCCATGTGCAGAAGACCACGGGGCATATCATCGTTGGAGTGGATAGTCCCGCCCGGCTCTACCGCTCCACCGACCGGGGCCGCACCTGGAACGAAGCTGCTTCGTACGGGGGCGCCGTCAATGGCACGATAACCGTGATCGCGGAAGGGATGGGCGGGGTCCTGTTCGCCAACGGTTTATTCGGCGGCTTCGTCTGGCGTTCCACCGACAATGGGGACACCTGGGTCCCCGGCTCCCTCGCCGGAGCGGGCGGCGGCACGGGAATCGGGATAAACCCGTACGTTCCAGGAGAGGTTTATTCGGGAACTGAGATTGCCGGCTTCGCGGTATGGCGTTCAGCGGACAATGGCTTAAACTGGGCGATGGCCGCCCAGCACGGGTTGGGTGAAGGCGATGCCGCAAGTTTCGCCTTTACCCCGGGAGGGTCCATATTCATGACCACGGTCCATAATCCCTTCAAGTCGATGGATAAAGGCGAAACCTGGACTGCGATACCGGCTATTACCGGGGCCAACTCCTTTTTCGCCCTGAATACCGACGTCTATATGAGCGGAGGCAAGGTTTCGGGCGGTAGCGTATTCCGTTCCAGTGATGACGGAAATACGTGGACGGATATCGGTTCCGGGCTTCCAGTACCGACCAATCACGCCATCGCGGTTTCTTTTTCCCTCAGTCCGGACGGCTATCTATACGCCCTGGCCGGAAAACAAGGCCTGTATCGCAGCGCGAACAAGGTTGCCGGGACTACCCCCCTGGAAAAGGCGCCCCCCGAGGCCGGGCTGAAAGTATACCAGGACGGGGAAGCCAGCCTCGGTTTTTACGATATGACCGGAAAACGGGTACAGGTGGAAAATGTCCCGTGGACCAGGAAAATATTTCCGATGAAATAACCCTCTTTTTTGATTCGGGGAGAAATGAAATCGATGCATCAAACTTCTGGCTTTCGGACTCTAGTTACCCTGGTATCCACGCTAGCAACCACTTCTTTTGGTTTAAATACTTGGCAACAGGTTACCGCCGATCCGCTCGTTTCCAATCTGCAGCGAATGCGGGATCTGATATTCACGGCGAATGGGGATTTATACGTGGCGGCGGACACGTTTCAGATTTACCGTTCCCGGGATAAGGGTCAAAACTGGGAAAATCTGCGCGCCGGCCTGCCAACGGGGAGCGTCACCGCGAATTTAGGCGGGCATTTCGGATTGAATGCCAAGGGCGAGGTTTTATACTCCGCCGGCTCCAGTCCGGGCCATGTTTTCCACTTGGTCAATAATGGGTCCACGTGGCATGACGCAACCCATGACCAGCCCTGGAACCACGGCGACGCGGTCAACGGAACAGACTGCAATCCCGCCGGAGAGGTTCTGGCGATCGCGAATGGTAGCCAACTTTTCCGCTCCAAGGACGGTGGCGACAGTTTCAGCTTTGTCCGTGCCTTTAACGACACCAACACCCTCGCCGGACGCGTCCATACCAATCCGGTTACCGGCTACCTCTATCTTGGATTGGAACTCCAAGGCTATCCAGGCGGCAATGTCCAGGTGTCCAAGGACGGGGGAACGAGTTGGAGCGGCCTGGGCGGCTTCGACGGCAATGCAGCGATTTGGTTTGATTCCGCGGGGGAGGTTTTTTGCTCCGGCGTCCACGGCACCTTTATGCGCTATTCCGGCAGCGGCACTACCTGGGTCAATTCCAACCAGGGCTTGCCCGCATACGCCGTGGTACGTTGCAGCGCCGTGGGGCCGAATAAAGAGATGTACCTGACGGTTTTCCGCAGCGGCACGCCTAGCGTGGAGGACGTTTATGTTTCTACGGATGGTGGCGCCACCTGGCAGGTAGCGGGCGCGGGATACCCGGTAAACCTGGCCGGCGAAGGCAACATGGTCATGGGCAAAGACGGCTACCTCTATGCGGTAGCCCGCGGGGTAGGCGGGGTATGGCGCCTGCAGGTTTCCGCGACCACGGCCTTAACGGCCCCGGTTTTGCAGCCGGCAAGGGAGACTTTCCGGTTCCACAGCCAGACGGGAAGCATTCTAATCTCCATCCCTATGCCGCAGCCGGGCACCCTGGATGCTTTTGATTTGGAAGGAAAGCTCGTCAATCGGATAGCGAATCGGGAGTTACGCCACTGAAATATCGCCCGGAGCGGGAAACAGCCATATTTTTACCCGGGTGATATTGACAAAATAATTTTACCAGGGTAATATTATGGCATGCCAAACCCCGCCCATACCTATACCGCCTTCTCGGGATCCGACCGCGTCGCCCATGGCCCTTTGCAAGCGGTGGCCGAAACCGTAAAGCAGCGCATCGGCAAGGCCAGCCACGCCGACGCCCTCGTCTTCAGCGACCTCACCGGCAAGCTCATGGAAATCGATTTCCATGGCTCGCTGAAGGACGTGCTCAAGCGCCTGGAAGTTTTCCAGCCTGAAACGGATGGCCCACGCGAGCCGGGCCTGCCGGCCGGGCCTGGGCGTCCGCGCCTGGGGGTGGTCTCGCGCGAGGTCTCGCTGCTGCCCACCCAATGGGAATGGCTGGCATCCCAACCCGGAGGGGCATCCGGCACCCTGCGCCGCCTCGTCGACGCGGCCAAGCGCAAGGCGGCGGATACGCCCACGCTGGCGCAATCGCAGGAACGGGTCTACCGCTTCCTCTCGGTGATGGCCGGCGATTGGCCCGGCTATGAGGATGTCCTGCGGGCCTTGTACCGGCGCGATGGGGTTAAATTTTCTTCCGGGATCGCCGCCTGGCCCGCGGACGTGCGTAAGCACGCCTGGCACCTGGCGCAATTCTTGTTCAAGGACCATCCCTCCCGGGAAGGAGAAGCATGAACCTCATCGAATGCCGCGATCTCAAACGCACCTACCGCAAGGGGAAACGCATCGTCGAAGCCGTAAAGGGGGTAACCTTTTCGGTCAAGGCCGGGGAAATCGTGGGCTTCCTGGGCCCCAACGGCGCGGGCAAGACCACCACCCAGCGCATGCTGGTCACCCTTCTCGATCCCACCGGGGGCGAAGCCGAAGTGGCCGGGCATGATCTGCGCCGCGAGCCGCAGGCAGTGCGCCGGAGCATCGGCTACGTGGCCCAGCGCGGGAGCGCCAACCCCAAGGCCACGGTCCTGGAGGATTTGGTTTTGCAGGGCCGCCTCTACGGCATGGGCCCGGCGGATGCGGCGGCGCGCGCCGTCGACCTATGCCAGCGGCTCGACCTCAAGGGCCTGGGCGACCGCCATACGGAAACCTTGAGCGGGGGCCAGCGGCGCCGGCTCGACATCGCCATGGGGCTCATCCACTCGCCTAAGTTGGTTTTCCTGGACGAACCTTCGACCGGCCTCGATCCCCAGAGCCGGGCCAATTTGTGGACGCATATCCGCGATCTGCGCCAACGCGAGGGCGCGACCCTCTTCCTCACCACCCATTATCTCGACGAGGCCGACGCCCTTTGCGATCGCATCCTCATCCTGGATGCCGGGCGCATCGTGGCGGAAGGCTCCCCCGCGGAACTCAAGGCCCGCATCGCCGGCGATCTCATCACCCTGCAATTGGGCGGCGCGGAAGATGCCGCGCGCGCGGCCGACCGCCTGCGCGGGCTGGAAGGCGTGCGCGAGGCGGCCGTATTCGAAAGCCAGGCGCGCATCACCGTCGATCGCGGCGATCAACGCGTGCTTCCGCTGATGAAAGCCCTGGGGGAAGCGGGCATGGACGTCCAGTCCGTGCAGATCTCGCGGCCCTCCCTCGACGACGTCTTCCTCACCTTGACCGGGCACACCCTGCGCGACGCCCAGGAGGCCGCATGATGCTTTCGCAAACTTGGCTCATCTTCCGGCAGCAATTGCGGCTTTCCCTGCGCGAGCCCGTATGGTACATCATCGGCCTGATCCAACCTTTGATCTACCTGAGCCTGTTCGCTCCCTTGCTGAGGCCCTTGGCGGGCGGGCCCGGTTTCCCGCCGGGGTCGGCCCTGCAGGTTTTCGTACCAGGATTAGTGGTTCAAATGGGCATGTTCGGAACCCTCTTCGTGGGCTTCGCGCTCATGGCCGACATGCGGGCCGGGGTCATCGAACGGCTTCGGGTCACTCCGGCGAGCCGCCTGGCGCTTCTGCTCGGCCGCGTGGGCAAGGACGTGCTCATGCTTACCTTGCAGTCGGCTCTGCTCCTTGCGGTGGCCACCGCCATGGGCCTGCGCGCTTCGCCCTTGGCCTGGGTCTTGTTGTTGGCCTTGGTCGCCCTGCTCGGGGTCTCCCTGGCTTCGCTGTCCTACGCCGCCGCCCTCACCTTGAAGAGCGAGGATGCGCTGGCGCAGATGCTCAATACCGTAAGCGTGCCGGCCATGCTGCTCTCCGGCATCCTTCTGCCGATGACCCTGGCGCCGAAATGGCTGCAAGGCCTTGCCAAAGCGAACCCCTTCAGCTACGTCGTCGACGCCGCGCGCGCGGCCATGGGGAACATGGTCATCGCCTCCACCTTGTGGATGGGAATCGGCGTGGCGCTGGGGTTGGCCGTGGTCGGGCTCTGGGCGGGTAAAAGGACGTTCGAACGAGAGTCGGCGTGAACCCGGCGGGCCGCTCACTAGCCATTTTGCTAGCCTGCCTCTTCGCCGCCGCCACGGCGCCCGGAGCCGCCTCTCCCTTCGCCCCAGCCCTGCTCAACAGCATCGCCGAACTGGATACCATCAAGGCCCGCATCGCCTCCGGCGCGGAACCGTGGAAGAGCGCTTACCAGAAGGCGCTCTCCAGCAAACTGGCCGCGGCCAGCTACGTCGCAACGGCGCGGGACACGGTGGCCTGCGGTTCCTTCAGCAATCCCGATTACGGATGCAGCGATGAAAGCAACGATTCCAAGGCCGCCTACACCCAGGCGCTGCTGTGGCGGTTCACCGGCGACACCGCCTATGCGGCCCGGGCGTCGGCCATCCTGGACGCCTGGTCGGCCGTGCTCAAGGCCCATACCCTTTCGAACGCGCCCCTGCAGGCCGGATGGACCGCCTCCGTGTTCGTCCGCGCGGCGGTGATCCTGCGCGCGACCTATCCCGCTTGGGGCGCCGGGGCGCAAGCGCGCTTCGCCGCCATGCTGGACAGCGCCTTCCTGCCTTTGATCCGCAAGGGCAATCCCACCACCAACGGCAATTGGGAGCTGACCTACATCGAGGCCATGATGGCCATCGGCGTTTTCAACGCCGACACCGCCGCTTTCAACAAAGGCGTTTTCCTCTGGCGCAAACGCGTGCCCGCTTATTTCTACCTCAAGGCGGACGGGCCCTTGCCGGCCAAGCCATACGGCGTTCCCGCCAGCTACAGCGATTCGCAATTGATCGTCCACTGGTACAATCCCCAAGTATGGCCCGACGGGCTCTGCCAGGAAACCTGCCGCGATTTCGGGCATACCCAGATGGGCCTGGCCGCGATGATCGACGCCGCGGAAATCGCCCTCCACCAAGGCCTCGATCTCTATTCGGAATTCGCCGATCGCATCATCGCGGCCATGGAGTTCCATGCCGGCCTGCTCCTGGGCGGAACGCCGCCGCCCGGCTTGTGCGGCGACTCCTTGACCCTGTCGATGGGGGCGACCTGGGAGATCGCCTATAACCATTTCCACAATCGCATGGGCCGGGCGCTGCCTTTGACCGACCGCTTGATCCGCGAGAAGATCCGGCCCAGCGGGACGGGCACGCATATGGCCTGGGAAAGCCTGACCCATGCGGAGCTGGGCGCCTTGCGGCCCGATGCCGTGCGGCCTAGGGCCCATCGGGCCCCCGCGCGCGGAGCCTTGTTGATCCTTCTCGGGACGAACCTGGCTTGGACGCGCGAGTTAAAGATTTACGGGTTGAACGGGAAGCGGATGCCGAGCGCCGGATCGCTCTCTGGCGCAGAGCCCGCTGCCAGCGCGGAACCCTTCGGCGGCGAAGGATCGCGGGCCATCACCACAGCCACGCCTTGAGCGGGGTCCCCGCCGGTAACTTCGCTTCGGCCGATGGGATCTCCACGAAACCCTGGGACCGGCCCCAACCGGTGAAATCCCCCGAGCCCTGGTTCGCCACCCACGACGCCCGCATGCGCCCGTCCTCGCCGAAAGCGAAGGTGGCGGGTCGGAACTGGGTTAGCCGCCCGGGCGCCGGCAGCGCCTCCGCGGCCACGCAGGGGACGGGCGCGAACGCCTGTTCAGCCGCGCCCATGGCCCGCATCAGGGCGGGAATCACGTAGCGGTGCAGGCACACCAGCACCGAAGCGGGATTGCCCGGCAGCCCGAACACGGGACGATCGCCCGCCGCGAGCCCGAACCAGAAGGGCTTCCCCGGCTTCTGCCGGATCTTGTGGAACACCGGCCGTACGCCCATCTCCTGCATCACCGCCGGAACATGATCGGTATCCCCCATGGAAACCCCGCCGGTGAGGATCAGGACCTGGCATTTGCCGAGCACGCCCTCCACGGCCGCCTTGAGCCGGGAAGCGTCGTCGCGGCAATGCAATAAGGCCACGCGCTCGATGCGGTGCTTACGGAGCGCCGCCTCGACCGCATGGGGATTGGATCGCCTGATCTGATGCGGCGCGGGCACGCGCCCGGGATCGACCAATTCATCGCCGGTGGCGATCACCGCCACGCCGGGGGTTTCCGCGACGCGCAAGGAAGTCCTCCCGCAAGCCGCCGCCGTCCCCAGTTGGGGGGCTTCCAGCACGATACCCGCGGGCACCAGCGCCTCGCCGGCCGCGCAATCGGATCCGGCCCGGTGGATGAAACGGCCGGCTTGCGCCTGGAACCCGTCTCCGATCACGGCGTAGCCGTCCTCGAAGCGGACCTCTTCCACGGGCGCGATGCAATCGGCGCCAGCGGGCATTACCGCCCCCGTCATCGCCTTCAGGCAGCCGCCCTCCGCTTCCAGGCGCTTGGGTTTTTCGCCCGCCTTCTGCGCGCCCCGCAAGGCGAACCTCCGCACGCCCCTTTCCCAATCGGAAAAGGCGAAGGCGATCCCGTCCATGGCCACGCGGTCGAACGGGGGCTGCGGGCGATCGGAAACGATCTCCGCGCGCAGGATCCGGCCTTGGCAGCGCGCCAGGGGGAGGGTAACCTCCGGGGTACGGGGTAGGGCGGCCAGGAGGGCGTCGGCTTCGGCGGGGGAAATCATTTCGGATGGCATGACCGAAAGATAGCGCAGGGCGGGGCCGCGCGGGAAGACCCGATGCGCGATCGCGGGATTTGAGGCGGAAGCGGATCCGCTTGGGACGCTTGCGTCCTTCGGGGCCCGGAAAGGCTCTTCATACTTGGTGCCTGGGACACCTGGCCGTACAATGGTTGCGGGTCGAGAGCGCGAAGCGGTGCGCGGTCTCCCACGGGATTTATGGCCAAGATCATCATTTGCGAACCGGATGCGCGCTGCCGCGCCCTTCTGAGCTATATCCTGGAAGGCATCCATCACCGCGTGCTCGAAGCCGAGGATTACGACGCCCTTCCCGCCCTCATCGCCGCGGACCCGCCCGATCTTCTCATCCTAGGGGTGCATGCGGAGGACGAGTCGATTCCCGCGCCGCGTTCGGATTGGCGTCCCGCTTTGCCCGACTTGCCCGTGCTCCTACTCTTCGGGGGCTCATCGGAGCTCATGGAAGAATACTTGGCGGCCTGGGATGGGCCCAAGACCCTCAACGTGCTGCCCCAGCCCCTGGAGCCTTATCCCCTGCTGGCGATGGTGAAGTCCATGGTCACCGCGCCGGAAACCTGGCGCCGGGGCGGACAGCATATCGTTTAGCATTCAAGCCGGCGTGATGCGGATCGATCCCTGCGCGTCCCGCCTATCGCGGGCGTCCCGGGCTTCGCGATCCTCGCGCGCCTCGCGGAGCTCTTGTTCGCGGATGGCCGCGCGGGCGGCGTTATCGCGTTCGAGGCTTTCCTGCTCGCCCCATTCCGGCCCCATGTTGCTGGGAACGTAGACCGGGTCCCGGCCCAGCATCAGGCGGACGCGGCGCGTATCCATCACCTCGCTGATCGATCCGAACGCGAATTTCTGGAGCAGCCGGTTCAGCTTCCATTCCAGGGAATGCAGGTTCACGTAATGCTGGAACGTCTTTACCAGGCCCACGCTCACGCGCCGTTGATCCTGGTCCAGTTCCCAGGGATGGAAGTACACCATGGCCGGCTGGCCCTTGCGGTTGCAGCCGTCGATGAAGCTTTCGGTCACCGCATGCGGGAACAGCCGCAGGTATCCGCCTCCGGACATGGGGAGGAACTTGTTCCCGACCCCCAAGGTGGACATGGGGAACTCGGACAGGGTACGCCCGCTGTGCAGATGCAAGGTGTGGGGCATACGGTTCGGGTAATCGGGGATGCCGTAGCGATCGCGTTTGATGGGGAAGATGCTGGAGTCGTACTCGATGCCGTGCTTGGCCATGATTTCCAGCGCCCAAAAGGTGCTGGGCACGATGGTGAAGTTGGAGGCGCGGTGCCCGAGGATCGGCCCCTTGGCGTGCTTGGAGATGGCCTCCAGCGATTTCAGCAGGTCCTCCTCGTAGCGGGCCGGGGTCATGTCGGTGATGAGGTTATGGTAGTAGCCGTGGGTCCCGATCTCGTGGCCCTCGGAGGCGATCATCCGCACCACGTCCGGGAAGCGATCGGCCACCCAGCCCAGTACGAAGAAGGTGGCCTTCGCTTCGTGGGAGCGGAACAGGCGCAGGATGCGCTCCATGTTGTCCACGATGCGCGTTTCCTGCAGATGCCACATCGCCGGGGTGATCTTTTCCTTCAGGTTGTAGGCGTGGAACCAGCATTCCACGTCCACGGTCATGAAATTGCGCACGCGGGCGGCGCGCTCGACGTTGACCACCTTGTCCATGTGGATTTCGCGCAACATGCGGCGCACGCGGGCGCTGGGCTCGCGCACCGAGAGCCGGCCGCCGGCCTGATTCACGCGCTGGGCCAGCTCCACGAGGAAACCCATGTCCTCGAGATCGAATTCCCGGCGCGGCGTGTAGGAAACGTCCATGGTCTTGAGGCCGCGGGCCGACAGGCGCGAGAGGCGCGCCATGATGTCCTCCGGCGCCTTGCCTTCCAGCACCACGGAACGATCATCGTGATCCATCTTCACCCAGGCCGTGACCTTATGGCTTCCGTGCTTGAGGGGCGAATGGGCGAGCAGATTGAGGAACTTCACGCGCTTAAGCGCATCGAGCTCCCGGGTGTCGCCTTCCTTGCGCGGCTTGATGAGCAGGTAGCCGAGGGTATTGATCAGCACCCACCATTCCATGCGCCACCAGGTGGAGAAATGCGCGAAAGAGGCGCGGTAGGAATAATCGAAATAGGTCTTGCGGACCACGCTCTCATGGCCATCGTCGGGGCCGAGGTTGATCTGGGCCAGGCCGGTGAGGCCGGGTTTGACCCACAAGGTGCGGCTCAGGTAATGGGGGATGGTGCGTCCGAACTCGACGGTGAAATGGGCGCGTTCCGGGCGCGGCCCGATGAAGCTCATGTCGCCGATGAGGACGCTCCAGAATTGCGGCAGTTCGTCCAGGTGCAGGGCCCGCAGCCACCAGCCCACCTTGGTCACCCGCGGATCCACCCCTCCTTGCGCGAACTGGGGCCCGTTCTTTTCCGCGTCGGCGCGCATGCTGCGGAACTTATAGACTTTGAACGGACGTCCTCCCACGTCGGACTTGCGGGAGGCGTGGCCGCCGCCTTCCTCCGACCCATCCGGGCGTCGCGAACGTTTGTTGATGCCAACCCTTTCCTGGCTATAAAGGGTAGGGCCGGGGCTTTCCAGCTTGATCAGGAGGGCCAGGACGGGATAGGAAACCAGAAAGGCGAAGGATCCGGCCGAGCCGATGGCAATATCGATCAGCCGCTTAGTCACGAGAACACTTGGGCTTGGGCGCATCGGACACAATCATAGGCCCCGGTCCCCTATTTTTCCAAGTGGCCCCGCCCGTTCGCATCCGTTGAAGTCGGCGAAAGCCCCTTTTGCCCTGGATTTCGGGCGATTTTCCGCCTTTCCGCATTGGGATCCCAACGAAGACGCGCTTTCAGGATCGGCTTTCCCGACGGGAGCCGGAAAAACGTATTTCCCAATACGAGGATCCGCGACCCCCTTCGGCGAAAAGAGAAAAAGGCGAACGTCCGCGGACGGACAGGGAAATAGCATGCGCGAGTGGCTGATCGGGAACGGGGTTTGGGGCGTGGCCATCTTGATGTTCGTGCAGAACATCCTGCCGGTGCTGCCCTCGGAGATCATCATGCCCCTAGCCGGATTCTTGGCTTCCCGGGGCCATCTCGACATCAATTTCGTGGTCCTGGCCGGCCTGCTGGGCTCGGTGCTCGGGCACCTGCCCTGGTACTTCGTAGGCGCCGCCTTGGGCGAAGATCGTTTAGAGAGATTGCTCGCCCGGCATGGCCGCGCCTTCTTCATCCGCCCTTCGCACATCCACAAAGCCGGCGATTGGTTCGATCGCAATAGCATAAAAGCCGTGCTGCTGGGCCGCCTGGTGCCCGGCGTGCGTACCTGCGTGAACATCCCTGCGGGCGCCTCGCATATGGCTTTCCTTTCCTTCCTGGCCTTCACCCTGCTGGGCGACGGCATTTGGACGGCGGTGCTCGGCTACGGAGGCTTTCTGCTGGGCCGCGATTACGCGCTGATGGGGAAATACCTGCATATGGTCATATGGCCCGTGGTATTCCTGGCCTGCGCCTACGCGGTGTGGCAGGGATCGCGCAAGCATACCCGCCATCGGCGCCCCTCCCGGGAAGAGTCTGGGAGCGGTTCCGTCCGAGGGTCCGTCCGAGGGTCCGCCTGAGCTTCCTCTAAGGCCCCTCTAAGGTTCCGTCCTGAAGATTCGCACGGGTTTAGGGGGCGCCGGCGGCTGGCCCTTGCGCGACACCGCATGGGGAGCCGCCGCGACGCGCTTGCCGCGTTCCACCATAAAAGAAGGTCCTTCTCCCTCCGCCCGTTCGGCATAATACCCCATCACCAGACGCAGGTTCGTGAATTTCGGCCGCGCGGAGGCGTCGCCCAACACGCGATCGAGACGGCGCTGCCCCTGGAAGGTCTGCCCTCCCGCGATACGTTGTGGCGGGAAGGATTCGGGATCGACGACGGATGCTGACGCCGAAGCGGAGGGCGCCGAAGAGGAGGGCGCGGTGGCCGCCGGCGCGGGGGTTGCGGATGTCGGGATGGCGGGGGCCGAATCGCTGGGCGCGGGGCCGCCGGCCAAGGCGCCTTCGGACGCGGCGGCGGCGCGGGCGAAGATGAGGGTGAGGGTCCCCCCCGCGAGGGATGCCCGCGGCGGGACTTGGCAATCCAGGTACAAGACGGAATCGGTGGGGTTGGCGAAGGTGAAGGCGATATGGAGGACGCCGTTCCCGAGATCGTAGGCGGCGGCATCGATGCGCAGCGAAGGCGCGCGCTCACGCGGCGTCGCAGCCGCGAGCATAGGCGCCAAGCCGACCAAAAGCGCGAGACGGAAATTTCTCATGCACTCCTCCTCTATATCAGGCGTCCGCCCATCAGGCATCCCCCGGAAGGCGGCTTGTCGTAGCGCCGGCTCCGCCATGGGATGCTTCCCGAACCGCGGAGCGCCAATGGCGCTTCTGTTGGCGCGCCATTGGAGCGCCCTCATTCAGTGCCTCACTAGGGCCATTGGGCCGAAATCAGCAATGTAGCTTCGTTATTCGGCGCTCCAATGGCGCTCCCGATGGCGCGCCATTGGAGCGCCGGGGCCCGGGGACGGTCGCGACAGGACCCCCGTCGATCTTACCGCCGGGCGGATTAGGATCCAGGCCCGCCTTCGGGCGCGATCGCCGCGCTCAGCGCTTGGCCCAGCCCGGGGTAACGGAAAAGATACCCCGACCGGAGCGCCTTCTCCGCCGTCGCCCGCTGGCCTTCCAATAGGGAAGCGGCCAATTCGCCCAGGGCCAAGCGCAACGCGAAGGCGGGGGCCCGGAACAGGACCGGACGATGCACGGCCCGGCCCAAAGCCCGGGCGAACTCGCGTTGGGGGACGGACCCGGCGACCGCATTCAAGGGCCCGCGCAGATTTTCGGATGCGAGGGCGTGGGCGAAAAGGCCGGCGGCATCTTCCAGATGGATCCAACTCCACCATTGGCGGCCGTTACCCAGCGTAGCGCCCGCGCCCAGCCGGTACAATGGGGCCAACTTGGCCAAGACCCCGCCCTTCCCGAGCACGATCCCCAAGCGGAGCGCCACCGTACGCACCCCCAAGGCCTCGGCCCGGAAGGCCTCCGCCTCCCAAGCCCGGCAGATCCCGGCCAAGAAGCCTTCGCCCGCGGGCGAATTCTCGTCGACGTGGCCGTTTCCGGAGTCCCCATAATAGCCGACCGCCGAGGCCGCCGCGAAGACCTTGGGCTTGACCGCCATGCGCCCGATCGCATCCACCAAGGCGCGCGTACCGTCGACCCGCGAGGAACGGATGCGCTCCTTCCGGGCCGCCGTCCATCTTCCCGCCGCGAGGCTTTCCCCCGCCAAGTGGACCACCGCATCCGCTCCCTCCAAGGCTTCCGACGGAACGGGATCGCCCTCGCGCCAGGGGAAAAGCCGGCAACCGGGCGGGAATGGCGGCTGGGAGGAGGGGGCTCGGGACAGGGGCGCCAGGGGCCGCGACGCCTGGGGCCGGGGCTCTTGGTTAACTTGCGGGTTACGGGTGAGGGCGCGCAGGGTATGGCCCTGCCCGGCCAACCGGCCCGCCACGGCTCTTCCGATGAAGCCCGTCGCGCCGGTCAGCAGAACGATCATGCCGTCAGGGGCTCTTAGGTTTACGGGCCTTGGAGGCGGAGGGTTTGCCGGCTTTGGGAACCAGCTTCTCGGCGGGGACGTTGCCGGCATCGGCTGCGGCATCCGACGCCGCTTTATCCACCGCTTGGGACCCGGACCCCGTTTCCGCCACGGCCCCGCCAAGCGGGGGGGCGGCCTCGCCCAAATGCGCCGGCTGGACAGCCTTGGCCGCCTCGTCCTTGAGGATACGGGCGGGCTTTGGCGTCTCCGGCGGCCGGGGGGGAAGGATGGCGTATTCGACGATGGCCACCGAAAGCGCGCCATTGTCGATGTCCAGGCGCCGCTCGGGCTTGAACCAGATTTCCTTGTGCAATTCGCCTTCGGGAATGAGTACGTAGGCCTTGGACCCGGCGCACTTCACCTTCAGGAACTGCCCCAGGGCTTTATAGAATTCCTGCAAGCCTTCCTGGGTATCTTCCAGGCGCACGCCGTAGGGCGGATTGGCGACGATGACGCGATCGGGATAGGGGCCTTCCAGCTTGGTGAAATCCTTCTGCACCAGCTTGATGGCATCGATCCAGGGCGTACGGGCGAGATTGGCGCGCGTGGCGGCCATGGCGCGCGCGGAAATGTCGATGCCGGTGACGAGGCCCTTGGGCAACGGCAGGACGCCTTTGTCGGCCTCGGCCTTCACCTTCTGCCACAGGCTGGCGGAGAAGTCCGGCAGGGGTTCGAAACCCTGCGATTCGCGGAAGAAGCCGGCCGGAGTATGCGTGGCGATCATGGCGCCTTCGATGAGGAAGGTCCCGCTGCCGCAGAACAAATCGACCAGCGGCTTCTCGCCTTTCCACTTCGCGAAGCGGAGAACGGCGGCGGCCAGGTTCTCCTTGAGCGGGGCGTCCACCGCTTGGATCCGGTAGCCGCGCCGATGCATGATGCCGTCGGAATAGTAGAGGCTGATGGTGGCCTGGTCATGCCGCAGGAACAGATCCAGGCGTACGTCCGGGGTTTCCCGATCGATGGAAGGCCGCGCGCCGGTATGTTCCCGCAGGCTGTCCACCACCGCGTCCTTGAGTTTCAGGGCGGCGTACTGGCTATGCGTGATGGCCGAATCGGAAACCGAAGCGGAGACCTTCAGGGTCTGGCCCGTGCGCAAGATCTTGGACCAGTTGAACTGGACCGCGTGCTCATAGAGCTCGTCGGGATTGCGGCACGGGAAGGTGGCCATGGGCCGCAGGACGCGCGAGCCCAAGCGCGAGCAATAAACGACCCGGTAAACCTCTTCCCGGGAAAGCTGGGCTTCGACCCCGAGGTAGACGGCCTTGGCGCCGGAGATGCCGAGCTCGCGCAACTCTTCGGCCAGCAGGGATTCCAGATTGCGCGGACAGCTGATGAAAAAAGGATGCCGCGCCACGCCCTTCCCGCCTTCGGAGGGGGCCGCGGATTCTTCCAATACCGAAAGGGGATCTGCTGAAGTCACCTAGGAAACATAAAAATTACGGGGGATCAGCGGCCATCTGGAACTTCATCGCATCCCGAAAAAATCCCGTAAACCGCTTATTCCTGAACCGCGGCGGAGAACGGCGCATTGAAGGGCGCCCTCAAGTTCCGACGCCCGTCCGCCCGGAAGGTTCCGCGGCGACGGGATTGGATCCCGCTCCGGATGGGTTTGCCGGCCAAGGCGGTCGAGGGGCCGGAATCCTCCTCCTTGCGGGCGATGAGGCCCTTCTCCCCGACCAGGATCAGTGCCCGTTCTCCCGAGGAGGCCAAATCCGTGATCTGAACGCTTCCCCACGTCCTCCGTTCGAACGAGGAGTCTTGCGCCCAGGTTTTCCCCCCATCCCCGGTCCGATAGCACTTATTTCCCCCATTGGTGGCATACCCGATCTTCCGGTCGAGGAAATGGATGCGGTTGATTTGCGTCGGCATGAGGGTGCTATAGGACTCCATCCCGTCCGTGGTTCCCAGCAGGCCTCCGTAATTGGTGTCCGCGATGAAGCCGGTGTCCGGGCCGAAGAAGTAGGCTTCGTACACAAAAGCGCTTCCCGCACTGAAAGCGGTGGGACTCCAAGTAAGGCCGGCATCGCGGGTCCGGAATATGTTCGAGACGCCGATGAGATAACCGTCGCTGGCGGTCGGGAACGAAAGCGTAAACCCGGGAGCGGGAAAGCCGGTCGGCATGGCCGGCATAGCCTGCGCGCTCCAGGTGGTTCCGCTGTCCCGGGAGACCAGCAGGGTATCGACCGTGCCCACCGCGAAACCGGTTCCCGCCGAGGGAAAGGCGATATCGTTGAGCATAAAGCCGGTCGAGATCGGGACGGGAAGGCTGTCCCAGGTCCGTCCGGAATCGATAGAACGGAGGATAAGGCCTTGGCTTCCGCACAGGAATCCGGTCCGCGCATCGGTGAACCACGCTGACATCAGATTCTCCTGAAACGGCAGCTCACGTCGCGTCCAGGTTTTGCCGCTGTCCAAGGTCGATAAAAGGGTACCGTGATCTCCGGTGATGAAACCGATGCGAGGGTCCGTGAAAAAAACCTTGCGTAAGGTTTCCTGGGTCCCGGATGGGAGAACCTCCCATTCAGCGGCGATTTCGCGGCCGGGGAGGCATAGGAGGAGCGCGGCGGGCAATATGGATTTTAAGCAGCGAATCAGTAACCCCTCCCTGCCGAAGGGGCGCGGGCGCGACCGGCTCCCGGCGCGTAAGGTAAAATCGAAGCCGGCTTCACCCGGCTTCGCGTCAGTAAGTGCCGCGGTTGGTGCTTTGCGTGTTCGGGCGGGGTCCGCCGCGGAAGCCGCCGGGGCTCTCTTCGCGGGGCCGGGCCTCGCGGGCGTTGATCTTCCGGCCGGTAAGCTCGGCGCCGTTCATCCCTTCGAGCGCGGCGCGGGCTTCGTCGTCGTTGCCCATCTCCACGAACCCGAAACCCCTGGACTTGCCCGTCAACTTGTCCTTGATGATACGGGCCGAGCTCACGTTGCCGAAGGAGGCGAAAGCATCGCGAAGCTCTTCTTCGGTAGTCTGATAAGGGATGTTGCTGACGTAGATATTCATCTAAGATTCCTTCTGTAAGAACACATCAGCCACCCGGTAAGACCCGAAGCAAATCGTCGTTAAAGCGTTTGGTTTCCCTGTCCTACCCGAACGTCAAGTAACTGATTGTGGCTAAATATAATACGGGTCCCAAAGCGGGGCCCGCGGATTTTAACCCCTCGGAATGACATTCAAGCCGCCCTAAGGTATACTCGCGGCCATGATCCCGGATAAACGCGCCGCTTTTCGCCAACGTAATGCCTGTAGCGGTCCGGAGCCCATTTCTCTTCTTGCTACTCCGGGATGGCTAACGCCCGGGTTACCCGCAATGGCGGCTGGCGGATTGGTTCCCCTCGGAACCAAAGGTCCCGGATTTCATGCGACCAAGGCGGGGTTCCGGAGCCATGCGCGCAAGAATCCGCTTGTTCCGCCTATCCCCGTGACTAAATTAGCCTTCGCCTTGAAATTAGCCAGTGGACCGCTTCGTATAGCGCTCCTGGCCTGCGTCGTGTTCTCGTTCCTGGCTACGGGATGCACGCGCTCTAACGGGCCTGGGGCAGACTTTTCCGCCAATCGCATCCAAGGGGTGCGTTTGGACCCGTCGTATTATTACGGGTTGAAGCGCGCGCCCAAGGCCTATTTCGATTCCGCCATCGGCGAATGGCGCACCCACGGCATCAACTCCATCTTCTTCAAGGCCTACGATCCCGAATACGGCGCGGTGTACCATACGCGTTACCCCGGCAATAGCGAAACCGATTACGGCAAGGAGGATCTGCTGCGCATCGTCCTGGATGCGGCGCATAAGCGCGGCGTGCGGGTCATCGGATGGCTGCCGGCATTCGAGCATAAGGGCGCCTGGGAGGCCCATCCCGAGTGGCGCATCCAAGGGGCCGACGGCAAGGATTTCCTGCCCGCCCCCGATCGGCATTTCCTGTGCCCGCGCCAGCCGGGCTTCGCCGCCTGGTGGCGCGGCTTCGTATCCGATCTGCTGGAACGGTACCCCGATCTGGACGGCGTCGATTTCGCCGAGCCCATGGCGGTTTGGGGCAGACAAGTCTGCCATTGCCCCTTATGCCTGAAGGAAACCGCCGCCGGCGCCGCCGACGCGCTTTCCCCGCTGCATGCCGCCCTGCGCGCCCAGGCCCCCACCGATTTGCTGCTGGCTTCGTCCAAGCTCGTGAAGGCGGCCGGGCGTAGCGCCTGCGTTACCTTCATCGGCACCGCCGGCAAGGACGGGTCCCTGTTCCCGTTCTCCAAGCAGAAGGAATTGAGCGGCCTGGACGTGGATCGCCTTTTGGATTCGCCCGATCGGCCGCAATGGGTTTCCGTCGAGCTGATGTGGCAGCAATGGGCGGACAGCTACGACAATCCCGCCACCTTCCGGCCGGATTGGACCCGGCACGCGACCGAGCAGGCCCTGGCCGACATCAACGCGCGCGCCCATCTCCTCGTCCACGTGGAAATCACCCCCCTGGGTCCCGTGGAGGTGAGCCCGGACGAACTGGCCGAAAGCATGGTGGCCGCGCGCCGCGGCGGCGCGCAAAGCATCGAGTTTTACGACACCCATCTGGTCGACAGCCTGGGGGCCTGGCCGGGCGTGGAGAAGGCCTGGCGGACCCAGAGCGAGCGCAAAGCCCTGGTGCTGCACGATCCCGGCGGCTTGGGGGTCGCCCGCCAGGTGGCCACCTTGTTCGGGCATTTCGGCCTCACCACCCGGGTGACCCTGGCGGAGAACTTCGCCGACTCGCTCGTGGGGCCCAACGATCTTGTCGCCTACGTGGGCAACAAGGACAATCATCCCTTGCCCGAAGCCTTCCTGCGCTTCGCCGCGAAGCCGGGGGCGAAGATCTTCTGGGCCGATTTCAACCTATGGCAGCTTGACCGCCCGTTGGTCCGGGGCCATGGGGATACGGCCACCTATAAGGATACGGCTAAGGGAATCGCCAACGCGCCTTCCAACGGAACCCTGGCGCGCCTGGGGCTCAAGTGGGAATACCACGATAAGTCCGGCACCTACAACACCGTCCTCTACCACGGCCAAGAGCTGTACAAGACCGACTCCATCCTAAACCACGTGGCCATCCTGGATTCGTCCAAGGCCAAAGTGCTGGCGAGCGTGAAATCCCAGGACGGCGGCCTCTATCCTTATATGATCCGATCGGGGAATTTCTGGTTCGTGGCCGATTGCCCCACGGACTATATCGTGGAAGGCGGCCGCGACGCCGTCTTCGCCGATGCCTTGCACGATTTCGTGGGCGAGGATCATCCCGTCGCGCATACGGCCCTGGTACGCATCGAAGACGTTTGCCCGCTCACCGATCCCGGCCAGATGAAAGCGATCGCCGATCTGCTCCACGGCGAAGGCGTGCCCTGGTCGATCGCCCTGGTGCCCTATTACGTGGACCCGGAAGAGAACGCCGTGGTCACCATGCAGGACAAGCCCGAATTCGTGAAGGCGATCCACTACTCGATGGAACACGGGGCCGCCATCGTCATGCACGGGTCCACGCATCAGTACCGCGGGCGTTCCACCCACGATTACGAATTCTGGGACGCCCTGCACGATACGCCCCTGTTCGAGGACTCGCGCGAGTACGTGCGCACCCGCATCCAGCGCGGCATCGACGTGATGCGCAAGGAAGGCATCTACCCCATCGCCTGGGAGACTCCGCACTACGCCGGCTCCCAGCTCGACTATTCCGTGGCCGACCAATTCTTCAGCGCCGAATATGGCCGCCGGCAGGTGATCGACAAGACCGGCTTCGACCAGTTGGTGCCCTACTTCATCGGGAGGCACCCGTCCGGCAATTCCATCATCCCCGAGAACCTGGGGTATATCCCCAACGATCGCCAGGAGTCGGCGCCATTGCTGCGCTGCGCGCAAAACAACCTGGCGGTCCGCGACGGCTTCGGCAGCTTCTTCTTCCATCCCTGGATCGATCGCAAGGTGCTGAAGGAACTGGTCCGCGGGCTCAAGGCCCAGGGCTACCGCTTCGCCGACATCCGCGCCATGCCCCTCAAGATGCAGGCCCAGGGCGTGGCCCAAGTAAGCGGCAGCCAGGAGATCGACCTCGACGGCCAAGGAAAGTGGTTACATGCCTTCTACCTCGATGACGCCGGCAAGCGCCACGAGGAATGGACCTCCCAGGGCCCGGTCAACCTCCCCTTCCGGAAAACCGTGCGCTGCCCGCCGGGTTGGACCTATGTGGTCGAGGCCATCGATAAGCCCGCCGGATGGCTGTCCCGCATCACCCCGCCCGATGCGGGCCTGCTCGGGAAGGCCCGCAGCCGCTTGTTCGCGCCGCCGCCCCTCAAGCTCGCGAAGGGGGAACCGGCCCGGGCCCTGATCCTGTGGTCCCCGCCCGGCCAGGACCTTCCGGCCATGCCCAACGTTCCTGCCGATACCGCTGCCGCGGCCCATCTGGCCGCCCATCTCGCCGGCCGCGCGCATGCGGTCGGCCATTTCCCGCCCAGCCAGGAGGCCTGGACCCAGGCGCTACAGGCCGCCGGCATCCAGCCCGATTCCTTACGCCTCGATCGCTTCCTGGAAGTACCCGAGGCCGTGAACCTGGTGGTGGTCCCCGCGCGCACCGCCGCCCTGTTGTCCACCCAACAGGCCCTGATGCTGGCCCAATGGGTGGCCAAAGGCAAGAACGTGATCCTGGAAGGGCCTTCCGAAACCGCCGAGCATATGGGCATCCATGCCACCGATTCCGGCCGCACCGTGAGCGAACTCAAGGACGATTACCTGCCGCAAGTGCCCATCAAATGGCCGCAGCCCTCGCCCTATTACGCCTTCGACGCCGACGTGGAATACGTGAACGAGTACAGCACCCCGGACGACAAGCCCCTGGTGGCGGGCGGGGAATACGGGGAAGGCAAGTACATCTTCTTCGCCGTGCCGTTCGCGGCGCCTGCGGCGGCCCCATCATCCGCTTCGGCCGCGGCTCCGGCCGCGCCCGCGCAGGGCCCCTACCGCTTCCCTTTCCTGCTCGACCTGATCGAACGCGAGTTCAACGTATCGCCGGCGTTACGGTCCCCGGAGTTGGAGGTCTATTTCGATCCCGGCAGCCGGGAGGACATCCCGTTGGAAGAGCTGGTGAAGAACTGGCATAAGAACGGGGTGCGGGCCGTGTACGCGGCGGCCTGGCATGAATACGCCAAGTACACCTTCGAATACGGGTATCTCGCCGACCTGCTGCATAAGAACGGGATCATGGCCTACGCCTGGATGGATTTGCCCGAGGTATCGGACAAGTTCTGGCATGAGCATCCCGCCTGGCGCGAGAAGACGGCCGCCGGCACCGATGCGGAGATGGATTCGGAAATCGGTTGGAAGCAGTACATGGATTTCGCCAACGACACCGCCCGCGCCGGCGCCTACAACGATCTGAAGCGGATCCTTTTGATGGCGCCCTGGGACGGGGCCGTACTCACCGGGCGCATGTTCGCGGGCACGAACCCGGGCGATTCGCTCCAGCATATCACCCCTTTCAATCCCGGCTTCCGCGCGCGTTACCGCGCGGACAAGGGTTATGATCCCCTCGCCATTTTCGATTCCAAGTCGCCCCAATTCCACGGCAGGTCGATGAAGGCCTGGAACGAATTCTCCGCCTACCGCGACTCGGTCGAGATCGCCCTGCTCTCCGACGCCGTCGACTTCCTCAAGAAGCAGCGCCCCTTGCAGAAGCCGGGGGCGGAGATCGTGGTCACGCGGCCCTTCGCAGGCGCGAACGATCGGGAACTGGCCTGGCAGCAGGCTTTGATTACCGGCGACGCCCGCGTGCATCTGCAAGCCGCCTTGCCCAGCGCGGGCATGGACGCCGACGTCCTGGATCGCATGCTGGCGTCCTGGAGCGGCGCGCATCCGGGTTGGAAGCCGATGGTGGAGCTGCACTTCGACGTGCATAAGCCCGCCAGCGGCATCACCCCCCAGCTTTGCGGCGTGGAACTGATGGCCCTGGTGGCCCGGGCCGCGCGCGAAGGCACGCGCCTCACCCTGCGCACCGAAGACTACATCTACGACACCGACTTCCGCGATCTGGCCTATGCCGCCGGCTCCCGCGCGACCGAAAGCTTCGCGCCCGGGGCCTGGGACCTGGATTCGCCCGGTCGCTCCACCCTCGATCTCGACTTCGCCGCCAATCCCGAGGTCATGGTCGACGGGCAGCTCTGGCCCGCCTACGATCGCGGCCGCCTGCTGGTGCCCGAAGGGCGCCATCGCATCGAAGCCTGTTCGCGCCTGACCGCTTGGCGCACCTTCCTGTTGGCCCCGGCCCGCATCACCGGTTTCAACGGCGGCATCGCCGACGCCCGCACCACCCTGCAAGGCGTACGCCTGCGCTACGATTCCCCCGTGCCCGCCGCGTTGGCCATGAACATGGCGCCGGTCTCGGCCACCCTCGACGGCCTGCCCTTCCAATGGGGCCCGGCCGCCGCCGTGGACGCGGACAAGGGCAAGGGCGGCAAGCCCGCGACCGTCCCCACGGCCCTGGATCTCCCCGCGGGCAGCCACGATCTGGTCATCATCACGCGCCCGCTGGCCTCCTCGCTCATGCGCCAGGCCAGTTTCGGGATTTCCATCGTCATCATCGTCATCAGCGTCGGAACCGTGCTGGCCTTCCTGCTCCTGTACCTAGGGGGATGGCTCAAGCGGTTGTATTCCGGTGAAGAGGCGGCGCCCGGTTCGCATCCGGCGCCAAAAGCCCCTCCGACCCAAGCGTGAGGTGAAACGTGCCCTATTCCAGTCCCATTCTTGAATTCCTGTTCCTGTTCTCGGTCTTGATCATCTGGGGGATGATCCTCTTCAACCTGATCCTCACCTGGGGCGGCTACATCTACCGCCGCAAGTTCCTTAAGAACCCGGTCGCCATGGCCGCCGATACGGAACTGCCTTCGGTCTCCGCCATGATCCCGGCCCGCAACGAGGCCATGGTCATCGAGAATACGGTGCGGGCGCTTTTGGCGATGGATTATCCCAAGGACAAGTTCGAAGTCATCGTCATCAGCGATCATTCCAACGACGGGACCACGGAGATCGTGGAACGGTTGGGCAAGGAAGATGCCCGGGTGCGCTGCCTGTCGTGGCCCGCACGGGAACGGGGCTCGGGCAAGCCGCGCGCCCTCAACGAGGGCCTGAAGATGTGCCGCTTCCCCGTCATCGCCATCTACGACGGCGATAACAATCCCCGGCCCGAGTCCCTGCGCATCCTGGCTTCGGCCATGGTGCATAACCCGAACCTGACCGCGGTGTTGGGCAAGTTCCGCTGCATCAACAAGGCCAAGAACATCCTCACCCGCATGGTCAACATCGAGACCTTGAGCTTCCAATGGATGATCCAGGCCGGCCGCTATTGGTTCTCCAAGTTCGCGATCTTGCCGGGCACCAATTACATCATCAAGAAGTCGGCCCTGGACGCCGTGGGCGGCTGGGACGAGAAGGCGATTACCGAAGACTCCGAACTCTCGGTGCGCCTGCAGATGATGGGCTACGAGGTGCAATTCGTCCCGACTTCGGTGACCTGGGAACAGGAACCGGAAACGTTGAAAGTGTGGATCAAGCAGCGCACGCGCTGGGTGCGCGGCAACAATTACGTGCTCGGCAAGTTCGCGCGCCAGGCCCTCCGCTTCGAGAACCGGCATCTCACCACCGAGTTCCTCTATATGTTCGGCCTCTACTATCTGTTCCTCCTCTCCACCGTCCTCTCGCACGTCATCTTCATCTTGAGCTTGCTGGGCGTGATCCGCATCGATATCCCCGGCCCCTACACCGCGGTCTGGATCTCGGCCTATGCCATGTACCTGGCCGAAGTCTTCTTCGTGCTCTCCTACGAGAAAGAAGACACCTTCTCCAATCTGCTGGTCACCGCGCTCATGTACTTCACTTATTGCCAGCTGTGGATCTACGTGGTGTTCAAATCGTTGTGGCTCGACTTCACGCGCACGCGCGTGGGCGTGTGGGACAAGACGGTGCGCTTCAAGACCGATGCCGCCATGCCTCCCGAGCCTTCCGGGCCCGGCTCCGCCGCGGAGAGCAAGGCCGCATGAATCGGATCCCCTTGACATATGGGACGGTGACCGTCAGGAGCGTGAAGACCGCCTGGGCCATGGCGGCCCTTGCTTTGGCGTTGTCCACGGCGGCCCTCGGGAGCGTTCCCCGTTATGCGCCTCCGCCCCCGATCGCGCCCGAGAATGGCGCGCTGGCCATCGATTCGGCGGCCGATTCCGCCCAGCAGGCCGATTCCATCGTGGCCGAAGCCGATTCCGCCGCCCAAGCCGTTCTCGCCGAATCCGCCCAAGGCGGCGCCGAAACGGCGGGTCCCGAGGCCCAGGCCGCGCCTCCCCTCTGGTTGGAAACCTATGGCGAAGGCGTCTACTCGCGGCACGAGGACGACAATCTGGCCGGCTTCACCGATTGGAAGGTGGGCAAGCGCTTGCCGGGCCCGCTCCAGGCCGACTTGTACGCCAAGATCCGCGTATACCGCGACCAACGCGATTTCTATTGGAACAACCGCGCCGACGGGGGAGTCGGCGCGCGCATCTCCTTGCTACGCAAGGTATCCCTCATCGCCTTCGCGGAAGGGACTTGGGGCCGCTACCTGAGCGTCTCTCGCGGGGCCGTGCCTTTGGATCGGATGCAGGGCCGCATCGGCCGCCTCGCCGACAGCGTGGACGCCATGCAGGTCTGGTTCCATGATCATATGTACGACTCCATCTTCAACGCCAATAGCAACGCCCTGGGCGGGGGCAATCCCTCGCAGGATCGCAAGGCGCTGGAGCTGGCGGAACAGCAGGGCGATACCTTGGCGCGGGCCCTGCTCCGGTTGCACTTGCAAGCCGACAGCCTGGAAACCGCCAAGGACAGCTTGCGCCAGGCCATGGACAGCATCGCGCTGATCCCGGCCGGCGAGGCCTCCGAATTCAAGGTCGGGCTGGTCTTCTGGCACGGCTGGGGCGCGCCGGACGAAGACGCCACGCCGGCGGCTTGGCTCTCCGCGCCCATGCGCTTCTGGGGCGATGTCTACGCCGATTGCATCTATTCCTCCTTGTCCAGGCACGTGCTTTCCCGCCGCGCCGATGGCGAATACCATGATAGTACGGCGCGCTTCCGCAACCTCATCCTGTACGCCAACCCATCGCTGGGCTTCGTGGTGCTGGAGGGGAAATTGGGGAGCATGGTGGCGTATGCGGGCGGCTACGCCTGGTTCGATACGCATAAGGATTGGTGGAACAACCTGGCGATGGCAGGGCCGGGCCTGCGTTATATCCCTTTCCGCCGCATCGATTTGTCCGTGAAGGCGGAATGGATGTGGGGCGGCTATTACGGGCGCGAGCGCGTTCAGGAACCGAATCCGTACGGGAAAACGTTTTCGGATACGCGCGTGACCGCGAGTTTTTGGCACGGGTTGGGATTGTGATTCCGGTTTCGCCGGGGAAGGGAGCATCATGTTGACGCAAGGAACGGAAAAGCGCCGCGCGGGTTTCGGCTTAATCGTCGGATTGGCGGCCGCGGCGTTGGGCCGCTCCCCCGCGCTGGGGAGCGTCGGGGATTCCCTCTGGAAATTCTTCGCCGATTACAGCGTGACGACGGTCGAACCCATCGCCGATCTGAGCGGCAACGGCGCCGAGGATCTCCTCGTCGGTTCGCAGGACGATACCCTCTACGCGGTGGAGGCGAAAGGGGCGGGCGCCGGCAAGCAGCTTTGGTCCTTTCCCTTCAAGAGCACGCTCTCCGCCGCCGCGGCCATGCCGGACCTGAACGGGGACGGCAAGCCGGAAGCCGCCGGCGGCGATCAATCGGGGATGGTGGCCGTGATCAACGGCGCCGACGGCAAGTTGAAGTGGCGCTATCTCACCGGCCTGGGAACCGTGCTATCGCTGGCGGCCTTGCCCGACGTGAACGGGGACGGGGCGGGCGACCTGGCGGTAGGCAGCGAATTGGATTCGGTTTATTGCCTCTCCGGCAATCCCGGCGGCGGCTCAGGAAAGGAATTGTGGTCCTTTGGCGTCCCCGCGAGCAAAACCCATGGGCCCCCCGGAGGTATGACCGGTCCCGGCGCCAAGATCATGGCGGGGCCGCCCGTGGATGTCCCTTCCGGCGCCAATTCCCTGGCGGTGATCGGGGAGAAGAATAAGGCCCCCTCGTGCCTGGCGGTTGGGACCAATAACGATACCGTGTACTGCCTGGGCTTGGCGGATGGCGCGGTCAAATGGAAAAGCGGATTGCCCGGCGACATCTGGAAGGTTACCTCCTTCCCGGACATGACCGGCGACGGCGTGGAAGAAGTCCTGCTGGCTTGCGGCGCCGACTCGGGATACCTCTTGAACGGCGCCAATGGGGAAGTCCTCTGGTCGCATGCCGTTTCCCAAGGCGGAGTGAGCGTGGCCGCCACCGCGGATATGGACGGCGACGGCAAGGCCGACGCCTTGATCGGCGACGGCAACGGGACCGTCCATTGCGTATCCGGAGCCGCCAAGGGCACGGGAGTCAAGGCGGTATGGACGTACGATTTCGGGGATGCCAGCACCATCCTGTCCATCGCCTCGCCCGGGGACATCGATAAGGATGGAAAGGCCGATTGCATCGTAGGCACATCCAACGACTCGGTGGCCCTCATCAGCGGGAAGGGAACGCGCCTGTGGGCGGCCGGCTTGGGCGGGCAGGTCCCGAACGTCGCCGCCTTGGGCGACATCGATGGCAACGGCAGCCCGGATTGGGTCGCCGGCACCGAAATGGGGTTCGCCGAAGCCTTCTCCGGGGAAGGAAACGTCTCCTTGTTGGCCCCGCGCCCGGCCGCTTTCGGCCGCGCCTCGCTGAGGCTCAATCCCAGTCTCCCGCTTTTCACCCGCCCCGGTTCCGGCGTATTCTACGATGGCCGCGGACGCGCCTATCCCCGATCCAATACCGGCGCCCGCCGCGAAGGGCAAGGCCGATGAGCAAGCCCGTCGTCGCCGTCGTCTTCGGCACGCGCCCGGAGGCCATCAAGATGGTCCCGGTCATCCGCGCCTTGCAGGCCCGGCCCGAGGTTTCCACCTTGGTCGTCTCCACCGGCCAGCATAAGCAGATGCTGGCCCAGATGCTGAAGCGATTCGAGGTCAAGGTCGATTGCGAGATGGACCTGATGGAACCCAACCAGAGCCTCTACCGCCTCTCGGCCAAGGCCATCGCCGCCTTCGAGCAAGTGCTGAAAGAACATCAGCCCCGCATGATGCTGGTGCAAGGCGACACCACCACCGCCTTCCTGGGGGCGCTATGCGCCTTCTACGGGAAGATCGCGGTGGGCCACGTGGAGGCGGGCCTGCGTACCGGCGACAAGTACAACCCCTTCCCGGAAGAGGTCAACCGCCGCCTCATCACCGCAGTCGCCGATCTGAATTTCTGCCCCACCCCGGGCAACCGCGACAACCTTCTGCGCGAAGGCCTCGACCCCCGTACCCTCTCGGTTACCGGCAACACCGGCATCGATACCTTGCTGCTCGCCGCGGGCATGGATCATCCTTTCCCGCTCCCCGATTTGGAAAAGTCGGGCAAGCGCTTGATCCTCATCACCGTGCATCGCCGGGAAAGCTTCGGCGAACCCATGCGCCAGATCTTCGGCGCCATCCGCGAGTTGTCCTTGGCCTATCCCGATCACGAGATCGTCTATCCCGTCCACCTCAATCCCAACGTACAGGCCCCCGCGCGGGAAATCCTGGGAGGCCTCAAAAACGTGCGCCTCGTGGAGCCCATGGATTATTTCGACTTCGTGAAGATGATGGGCCGGGCCCATCTCATCCTCACCGATTCGGGCGGGGTGCAGGAGGAAGCGCCCACCTTGGGGGCGCCGGTATTGGTGCTTCGTAACGAGACCGAACGGCCGGAAGCGGTGCAGGCCGGCACGGTGCGGCTGGCCGGGACCCGCAAGGAGGACATCCTCCGGGAAGCGCGCCTCCTCCTCGACGACGAAGCCGAAAGGGCCAAGCTCAGCGCGGCTTCCAACCCTTACGGGGACGGGAAAGCCTCGCCCCGCATCGCCGCAGCGGTGGTGAAGCATCTTGGATTGGGTTGAGGCTTGAGCAGGCCCTGTCGCTTAAGGGCCCGAAGCCGAGGCGGGATTCGAGCCCCTGTCATAGTAGGGGCGATGTCAGGGCGAAAGGATCGGTTTGATCCAATCGGGCTGGGACGGGGGCGCGGTCGTCCGCAGTGAATCCTTCCAAACTTCGTCGGTCATGCGGTCCAGCGTACCGAGCCGCAGCACTTCATAGAAAGAAGAGACCGGCGCCGCATAGAGGGTCACGCAGGAGTCGGTCTGGATCGCCACCGCGGCCAGGCGGATGGGGCCGCTTCCCACGTGCAACACGCCCTTCTGCCCGATCTCGTCCGATTCGGGTTTGGTATGCACGTCGGCGATGACAGCATCATTGTTCCCGTCGATGCCGGTGCGCGCGGAAGCGTAAATAAGGTCCAGGAACCAGCCGTCGTAGACCTTCACCGAGGTGCAACCCAGCGGCTGCGCCCGATAGGTCAAGGCTGAGCGCAACCATTCGGACTGGGACGAATCGGGACCCAGGCCTTGGGCCGAACGCGCCGCGATCGCTTGCAGGCGTCCGCTAATGTCCTTCAGGGAGGAGAAATACGCGCTGGCCCGGGCATCATTCCGGAACATGCCCGCGCCGCTGGCGGCATAGGCCGCGACGGCGGCGAAGAATTCGGGGTAGGGTTCCACGTAGGCCTTGGGGAAATCGCATAGGACGGTTCCCGTGTACGATTGCTTGGCGTACAGCAAGGTGTTGTGCCGCAACTGCGCCCAAGAAGTCAATTGGGTATTGCGCGTCTTGAGGCGCCAGGCCGGCGAGCGGAAGACCGGGGCCGCCTTGGGATTCGATTCCGCTCCGTTCAGCTTGCGCAGGAAGCCGAGCCAGCCCGTGTACAGATTGGTTTGCCATCCCCCTGCGCTGATGCCATCGTAGAGTACGCGTTGCGCCCCCAAGATCCCGTTCGCCGCCGCGCCCGTCTTGGCCAAATCCTTCAAAGCGGAATTGTCCCCCAAGGCAAAAGCGATTTGCAGGGAGGAAGGCCAGGGCACGCGATCGGAAACGGGATGCACGAGCTGAGAGAAAGTGAATGCATCCAGGATGAAGCGCTGGGGCATAAAGGAGAAGATGGGGGAAAGATCCAGCGGGTCGCCGGGGTTGTACTTCTTGGCCTGGGAAAGGATGGCCTGCGCGCCGAAGTTGCCCGCCGCAATCGCCGAGTCGAAACGCGCCTCGGGGAAGGCCGCCACGAAGGCTTGCGCATCGGTCACGCCCAGGGACTGCATTACCAGTCCCATGCCCCGCGGGCTCAATCCATCGCTTTGGCCCACCATGTATCCGATAACCTTATCGATTTCCAGCCACGCCGGATAAGATCCCGAATTGATCAGGCAATCCCATAGGATCACCGCGTCCTTTTTCATGCGCGTATAGGCGGGCTTGTTATCGGGAGGATTGGCGCGCAAATCGAAGGCGAGATCGGCCCGCGACAGCCACATCATGGCCTGGAAATAGGCCGTCAACCGCGCGCTGCGCGTATAATGCCCGCGCGGCTTGAACTGGGAGAAATCGATCAGGGTATCCCGGCCCCATAAGGAAACCGTCTTCTCCGTCAGCGCCTTGATGTCCGCCAGATGCGCGGCTATGCCCGGGGTGGACGCGAGGTCCGATCGTTGCGGATTGAGCAACATGCGCGCGGTCCCCAGCAGTTCGGCCACGTCCCGGCTGGAAGCATCCTCGGGATAATGCGACTCGACGTAGCCTTCGGCGCCAGCCAGGATGGAATCCAACGAAAGCGCGAAACGGTTTTCCTCCATCCCGGCCAGCAGGCTGTCATAGCTCAGGTAGAGGGTATGCAAGAGGGCATCGCTGGTGAACAGGAGCGGCAGATCCGCGTCATGGATCTGATCCAAGGCCTGGAAGAAGTTCGGGAAGGAGGGGCCTGCGGGGATGGCCATGCCCTGGGATCGCACCTTGGCCCGGAAGGCGGCGGTGTCGAACGTTAAGGAGAACTTCGCGAAGGCTTTGCCGACTTCGGACTCGAATTCGATGGGACCGGTTACGGGCGCGAAGGGCACGGTCCCGTCGGGATAGGCGGACTGCAATTGCGGAAGGCCCCACGCCTGCTTCGCCTTGGCATCGTCCTGGTAGCGCGCGAAGGCGCCGGAGTCGGCCGGGTCCTGGAAATACAGGCTGCCCAAACCCGCGGCGGGCTTGCTGAACAACCCGTCGATCCAGCGGCCGTACAGGAGCGCGTCGGAGAGGCCGGTCTTACCGTCCCCGTCCAGGTCCAGGGCCGGCGCCGACCCTTGCGCCACCGCATCGAGAAAAGCCTGGGCATCGTCCGCATCGATCTTGCCGTCCCCGTTGATATCGATGGCGCGGGGAACGGCCGCTCCGGCGAGGCCGGCGCAAAGGGACAAGAGGGCGCAATAGGGAAGGGCCGCGGGAAGGACGCGTAGGAACCTCATGGCGCCACCTCCAGTTTCCGGTCATAGCTGAAGGTGCCCGCTTCCAGATGGAACAGATAGGCCCCGGGGGCGGGAGGCCTGCCTCCCGGTCCGTTGCCGTTCCAAGTGGCTTCCTGGATGCCGGCGGGCAATTTGCGATCGAGCACGCTGGCGATGCGGCGGCCGCGCATGTCGCTCACCCAGGCCCGCACCCGCGCGGGCCGTCCCAGGTTGAAGGTCAAGGTACGCGCGTTGCCCCGCTGCCGGAAGCTGGCGCGCGGCGCGGGCGCGCGGCGGGCCAGGGAAGTGGTGAGGCTGGTCTGCAGGGTCAGCGGCTTGCCATCGGGACCGTACGCCTCCACGACGGCGACGCTGTCGATCAAATCGGCGGCGACGCTGCCCGGCGATGATAGGACGAGGTCGAAACGGGCGATCAGGCGGCCGGAAGAATCGCGGCCGATCCCGGTGGCGGGAGCCATCGCGAAGGCGGTGACGGCCTGCCCATCCAAGGCGGCGCGCGGGAGGAATTGCGCCCAGGGCCCGGTCTCCGGCTTGGCGACGGCCAGGGACTGGACACCCGCCGAAGGCTTAAGGCGCAAACGGAAGCGGAGGGCCGCCAAGGGTTCCCGGTCGGGCGTATGCAGCACCTGCACCTGGGCGTTTTTCCCCTCGGCGGAATAGGTGACCTGGATTTCCAGCGGATAAGCGGATGCGGCTAAAGCCAAAACGACGGGCATCAGTCTGAGCAATCGCGGGATTTCCATGGTTTCTCTCCGGATCGGGTATGCGATGCCTAAAAATACTCCTAAACGGGCGCCGTACGCCGGCGTTTTTTCGCGTCCGCACCAATTATTTTGGCCTAAATCCGCATCCCCCCGGGACTGCTCCTTTTTTGCGAGCGGAGGTTTACCTTGCGGTGAAAATCCGGTGGCCGTCCATGGCCCGTAGAAGTATCGTTATTCATCCCTCGACACCGTCCGCCCCTGGGTGCGGCTGTCGGAGAACGCGGCAATATCGGAAATCGGAATCGCTTTCGGGAGAAACCATGACCAATAAATTTTTTCCTTGGCTCGCTTTCTCCGCCGCGCTCCCCTTGCAAGCCCAAACGAATTGGACATCGCCGCTATGCCCTACCACCACGCTCAGCGCGAGCGATTTCGAGGCCACCGAACTATTCAATAAAAAAGGCGGCACCGGGATCGCCAAGGATGCCGGCATCTCCGAGCCCGTAGGGATGGACGTGCACGCCGTATTCACCGCCGGCAAATACGATCATACCGATATCATCTTCACGGAGCGGATGGGGAACCTGAAGTGGTACGACGGGGTGGCGAAGACGGTGAAGGTGATGGCCCATTTCAGCGTCCATGCCGACGATCTCGCCCATCTGGAAGACGATAACGGTTTGATGGGCGTCGCCTTCGATCCCCATTTCGACACCAATAAATGGATTTACGTGTGGTACAGCCCCAAGCAGACCTATCAACGGGACAACGTGACTCCGGGGGGCCCTCTCTCGAACCGGCAATTGCGCCTGGCCCGCCTCACCGTAAAGCCGGACAATACCGTGGACACCGCCAGCCAGAAGATCCTCATAAAAATCCTGGGCAACACCACCGATAAATGGCATAGCGGAGGCCCCATGCAATTCGACGCCTACGGCGATCTCTGGATTGCCATCGGCAACAACAGCCAGGATTTGACTGTAAGCGCCTGTGACTCGGGTCGCAGCGTACTGTCCCAGACCGATAGCTCCGCCAGCGCGGAATGGTCGTCATCCGATACGCACAGCATGCGCGGGGGTTTCATCCGTATCCACCCCGATGATTCCGCTCCCAAGGGGTACACCATCCCCAGCGGCAACTTCGGCCAATACTGGGCGGACAAATTCGAACAGCAGGGCAGGGCCGCCTCTCTGGTCGCCCAATACCGCGATACCTCCAAGGTACTGCCCGAAGTGTACGTGAAAGGGGAGAGGAGCAATTTCTCCTGCGCGGTGCATCCCACCAAACGTTGGCTGGCCTGGGGCACGGTGAATTACAATACCGTGCAAGACGAATTCAACATCACCGATCATCCCATCTTCAGCGGTTTCCCCTACTTCATGGCCAAGAACGATCCCACCTGCAACCACGGAAAGAACCCGGACAGCGCGACCAACACCTCGGCCCTTAACGGCGGCGTGAAGGTGCTGCCGCCCGCCGTCCCCGGCACCTTGAACAACCTGGTGAACGTCGCCATCGGCGGGCCGATCTATAGTTTCGACCCTTCCGTGGATTACGCGGGGAAATTCCCCCCGCATTTCGACAACAAGTGGATCGTGACCGGGTTCTATGGCGGGGTCTGGGGCATTACGGTGGACGATACCAAGCAGCCTTTCCAATCCCTGGGAGGAACCCCGCCCAAGATGGACGCCACCGGCGGCTTGTTCAGCAATATCAAAGGTTCTTTCCGCAATGCATCATGCATGAAGTACGGAAAAGACGGCGCCCTATACATCCTGAATTACGATGGAAACAGGTATACGACGGACACCTTCAATCCCGGCGTGGTGCGCGTCATTTACAAGGGAAGTTGCAATCCCGTTTCCCTGGCCCGGAAAATGGAAGCCCCCTATCAAAGCATCTGGATCGACCCGCTCGGCATCACCATCAAGGAAGCGGGCCCCCACGTGGTTGCCTTGTACGACCTCAACGGGCACCGGGTCTGGAACGATCAAGACATGGGACCGAAGGTATACCGGCTAAGCCTTATCCGCGCCCAAGCGTCCTTGCGGCCGGGATTGTATATGGCCCGGGTGAACACCCCGGCCGGGGAGGTCTCCCGGCGCATCTCGGTATTCTAAGGGAGTTACAACGCCTAAAGAGGGCCAAAGCCTCCATTTCACCTTCATTTTCTCCTAGGACCTGTTGCCTGGTGCGCAGAAGGGCCTTATAGTAATACAGGCGTTCCGCGCCTAAATACCTCGGGGGGGGTTATGCACATCCGGATTAGTCCTAAATTCGCGTTGGCGGCCGCGTTCGCGCTGCCGGTAGGCGCGCAATTCACTTCTCCTCTCTGCACGGGGAATACCTTGTCCGCGACCGATTTTTCGGCCCAAGAGTTGTTCAATAAGAACGGCACCTCGGGCGCCGCGGCCAACGCCGACCTGTCCGAGCCCACCCATATGGACGTACGCGTGGTGAAAGGGGCGGACGGCAAATACGATCATAGCGACATCATCTTCGTCGAGCGGACCGGCAACGTGAAATGGTACGACGGCGCAGCCAAGAAGGTGACCCTGATGGGGCATATCAGCGTCCATGCCATAGCCGGCTCGGAAGACGATAACGGCCTCATGGGCGTGGTCTTCCATCCGGACTTCGAGAAGAACCGGTGGGTCTATCTGTGGTACAGCCCCTTGGCGACCGTCGATCAGACCATGACCGGGACCGGTCAAAACCGCCAGCTCCGTTTGTCCCGCTTCGTGGTGAAATCGGATAACACCCTGGACCTGACCAGCGAAAAGATCCTCATCAAGATCCTGGGCAGCAAATCGGATCAATGGCATAGCGGCGGCCCCATGCAATTCGACGCTTACGGCGATTTGTGGGGGACCATGGGCAACAATAGCCCCGATCTCGATCCCACCGCGTGCAGCGCCGGCAACAACGTCATGTCCAAAACCGACAGCACCACCAGCGCCGAATGGGGACCGTCCAACACCGCCAGCTTCCGCGGCGGCTTCTGGCGCATCCATCCCGATAGCTCGGCCAAAGGCTACTCCATTCCCAAGGGCAATTTCGGCGAGTACTGGGGCAACTACTTCGAACAGAAAGGGCATACGGCCCTGGCTGCCAAGTACCGCGATCCCGCCAAGGTCCTGCCGGAAGTCTACGTGAAAGGCGAGCGCAGCAATTTTTCCTGCGCGGTCCATCCGTATAAGCGGTGGCTGGCCTGGGGCACGGTCAATTACGCCAGCACCAATGATGAATTCAACATCACCGATCACCCCATCTTCTCCGGCTTCCCGTATTTCCATCGGGACAACCAGCCCACCTGCACCAATGGGAAGAACGTGGATGCGCCCGTCAACAATTCGCCGTTCAACAGCGGCGTGGATACCTTGCCGCCGGCCATCGCGGGCTCCATCGTCGGCTTGACCAACGTGGCCATCGGCGGGCCGATCTACCATTTCGATAGGTCGATCGACTACGACGGCAAGATGCCCCCCCACCTGGACAACAAGTGGATCGTAACCGGGTTCAACGGGGGAATGTGGATCGCCACCTTCGACACGACCACCATGAAGGTGAGCGGCACGCCGACCAAGGTGGATAACGGCATCTTCAGCGGCGTTCCCATCCGCAACCATATCCAATCGATGTACGGCAAGGACGGGGCGCTCTACATCCTCAACTACGACGGCTACTACCACAGCGCCATCAATCCCGGCGTGGTACGGGTGACCTATAAGGGCGCATGCAAAATCCCGGTAGGGCCCGATCCCGCGGTCACCTCGGTGAAACCGTACCAGAAGATCTGGATCGATCCGCACGGGATCATGGTCGGCGAGGAAGGGCCGCATACCGTTTCGCTTTACGATTTGGCCGGGCATCGGGTTTGGAAGGACCAAGGCGTGGGCGCGCATGAATACCGCCTCAACGAGCTCCGCTCCCAAGCGTCCCTTAAACCGGGTCTCTACCTGGCTCGCGTACGCACTTCGGCAGGGGAATACTCGCGCCGACTCTCCCTGTTCTGATGGAAGGGTCCCCTGGCTCCCCTCCGCGTAAGGGGGGCCTTGGCTTGGGGCGGCCAGGAATCACCGAAATACGCGCTACACAGAGGAATGCATATTCTTCCAGAGGGCACGAGTCAGTTTCGTCATTTTGCGATATTCTAGGGAATTAGACAGGGGTGGGGCGCCCGGGAATGCATAAACGAGTGCCCCTTTTCTCCATTTTTTCGTCAGGGGATCGAAATGCATCCAATTAGAACCGCTTGGCTGATGCTAGGCTGCGCCACCGCCTTTCCGCTTTGGGCGCAATTGACCTATCCGGGATGCTCCGCGCTTTCCGCCTCCGATTTCAAAGCCGAAGAGCTATTCAACCGGAAGGGGACCAATGGCGCCGCCGCCGATCCCACCCTTTCCGAACCCACCCGGGCCGATATCCGCGTGGTGAACAAGGCCGACGGCAGCTACGACCATTCCGACATCATCTTCGTGGAACGCACGGGCGCGGTGAAATGGTACGACGGGGTCGCGAAGAAGGTGAGCCTGATGGGCACCATCTCCGTCCACGCGGGGGAGGGTTCCCAGGACGATAACGGCCTGATGGGCGTCGTCTTCCACCCCGATTTCGAAAATAACCGTTGGGTCTACCTCTGGTATACCGCCAAGCAGCTCTATCAACGGGACAACGTGACGACGGGCGGCCAGAACCGGCAGATGCGCATGTCCCGTTTCACAGTGAAATCGGACAACACCCTGGACATGTCCAGCGAGAAGAACATCATCAAGATCCTGGGCAGCAAGTCCGATATGTGGCATTGCGGCGGGCCGATGACTTTCGACTCTTATGGCGATATGTGGTTCGGGGTCGGCAACAACAGCCCCGATCTGGATCCGACCTCCTGCGATGCGGGCAACAACGTGCTTTCCAAGACCGACAGCACCGCCAGCGCGGAGTGGGGGCCTTCGGACACCCATAACATGCGCGGCAGCTTCCTCCGCATCCATCCCGACAGCTCCGATAAGGGATACTCCGTGCCCCGCGGCAATTTCGGGGAGTACTGGGCCGACAAGTTCGAGCAACAAGGCCGGACCGCCTTGGCCACCGTATACCGTGACCCGAACAAGGTATTGCCGGAAATCTACGTCAAAGGCGAGCGCAGCAATTTTTCCATCACGGTGCATCCCACCAAACGGTGGCTGGGCTGGGGCACGGTGAACTACGCCAGCAACAACGATGAATTCAACATCACCAACCACCCCATCTTTTCCGGCTTCCCGTATTTCCATAACAACAACCTCGCGACTTGCAACCATGGGAAGAACGTGAACGCTCCGGTCAACAACTCGCCCTTCCACGGCGGTGCCGACACCCTGCCGCCCGCCATCCCCGGCACCATCAACAACCTGATCAACGTGGCCATCGGCGGCCCCATCTACAGCTACGATCCGACCATTAAGTACCCCAACAAGTTCCCGCCCCATTTCGACAACAAATGGATCATCGCCGGGTTCGGGCGCAGCGGGGCCCCCTGGGGCATCTGGGCGGTCACCGTGGATACCACCAAGGATCCCTTCAAGCCCCTCGGTACCCCCACCGATCTGAAGGCCGGGATTTTCGCCAATGTCCCGATCCGCAATTTCATCGGGGCCAAATACGGGAAGGATGGAGCGCTGTACATCACCAATTACGATGGCGATTACGGTACGGCCACAAATCCGGGAGTGGTTCGGGTGACCTACACCGGCAGTTGCGTGACCTCCATCGGTTCGCAAAAGCCGGTGAGCCCGTACCAGAAGATCTGGATCGATCCCCAGGCCATCACGGTGGGCGAAACCAACGATCACGCGGTTTCCCTGTACAACATGGCCGGAAAACGGGTGTGGGTGCGGAACGGGCACGGCCCGCAGACCTATCGCATCTCCGCCATCCGCGCCGAAGCCGGCCTCCAGGCGGGCTTGTACTTGGCGAAAGTGGTTACGCCGGTGGGCGAGGTATCCCACACCCTCTCGCTCTTTTAAGCGCCGATGCCGCGCCCGCGGCGCCCTGGAAACGAAGAAGGCCTGCTCCCTTGGGGCAGGCCTTCTGTTTTTCAGCGCCCTAACTTAATGGGGGCTATTAGACCCTCGCGAACCGGCTGAACCCGGGTCTAGACTAGGCGCCGATTCAAGCTAAGCGCTGGATCAAGTCGGCCAGGCTGGGGTTCCCCGTGGCCTTAACCTGTACCATGAAGCGTTGGCGAGGATCCGCGATATGCTCGATGGCAAATGCGCCTTCGCCAAAGGCCCGCGCCAGCACCTTGGCCAGCTCCGGTTTCACCGCATCCAGCGTCTCCGCGCTGTTGGGCGCCACGGCCCGGCTATTCACGATGAAGCGCAGCTCCCCGGCCTTGAACTTCGGCTTCTTCCCGAAGCCGGACTCGTCTTCCAGGCGCTTGGCGGCACGAAGCAGGCCCAAGAGGCCGGACTTCAGCTTCTCCTCGTTGCTTCCCTCCATGGGGTGCTTGTAGTCGTACAAGAGCCCCAGGCGCCGGCCGGTATGGTCCAGGGAGAGGTTCAGGTAATGGCCCACCAGGATCACCACCGGCCCGTCTTGCACGTGCTGGTAATCGGCCACGTCCACGAAGACTTCGGGGGAATCCGGGATCCAACCGTTGAGGACCTTGAACCACTCGTGGGGCTCGGCCTCCGCGGGGTTCTCCAGGTAGACTTTCCAATTCAGGTATTGCAAATCCATCGCGTACGCCATGTGCTTTCTTTTCCCTTACGCCTTGGCCGGCTTCGCGCCGGCCGCCTTGATGTCCGCCGCGATGCCGTCCTTGCCCTTCTCGATGCCCATGGACAGGCGCAGATTGCAACTGTGCGCGGCTTCGATGAAGAGGAGCGCCTCCTGCAAGAGGCGCGAGGCTTTTTCCTTATCGAGCTGGGCGCCGCGTTGCTCGTGGGCGTGGATGTAGAACTGCGCGAAGCGCGGGCCCGCGAAAGGGTCGAAGAACTTCTGCGTATCGTAGAAGCGCTCCTTCCATTCCGCCATCACCTTTTCGGGATCGTCCGGAACGTCGATGTTGTACATCTTGACCAGGCCCTGGGCGGCGTACACCATGGCCTTGTAGGCCAATGCCGCGCCGGTCTGCCAGTCCCCGGTATCGAACTTTAGCTGGGCCTCGAACACCTCGCGATCGGCGGCCTTGAGGCCGAAGTCGGTCAGGGAAACCACCTCGCCGGCGCATTCCCCGATCCCCTTGTCCTTCACGTTGTACTCGCGCACGCTGCCCCAGTCGGTATAGAAGGACTTGTCCGCATCGTATGCGGGCACCGCGGTCACGTCGCCCAGGCTTTGCATGATGACGGCCTTGCCGGTGCGTTCGACCCAGGCGCGGAAGGTCTCGCCCTTGTTCTTGCGCGTCAGGTAAAGGTCCAGGAGCTTGTCGATGGCGGCGGGGATGGCCTTGGAGGCGATGCCGCCCACGGCCAGGCCGTAGGTTCCGCCGTTATTGGCGAACTGGCCGCCCAGCACCATCTGGAAATGCGGCACGATGTATCCGCCCACGTTGCGGCTGATGCCGAAGAAACCGATATCGGCGATGTGCTGCTGGCCGCAGGAGTTGAAGCAGCCGGAAACCTTGATGCGGAGATTGCGGACCGCCTCGTCCATCTGCACGAACTTGGTGGCCAGGCGGGTGCGCAGCTCGGCGGCCAGGCCGCGGGAGCTGGAGACGCCCAGCTTGCAGGTGTCGGTGCCGGGGCAGGCGGTGATGTCCACGATGGACGCCGCGCCGGCCTGGTGCAAATCGATCGTCGCGAGATCCTTGTACAAATCGTAAAGGTCGGATTCGCTTACGAAGCGCAGCACGATGTTCTGCTCCACCGTGGTACGCATAGTGTCCTGGATGTACTTGCGGGCGATGCTCGCCAGGCCGCGGGCCTGGTTGCTGGTGATGTCCCCCATGGGTAACGTAACGGTTACCGTCGCGAAGCCGTCCTGCTTCTGGGGATAGACGTTGGTCAGGCACCAGAAGTCGAAGGCGGCGTCGTTGGTCTTGGGGATGCCTTTGCCGGCGGGCCGGGCGGCCTTCTCGTCGAACTTGGGCAGGGTGGCCAGGAAATCCGTCCAGCGCGGATCGGCGGGGAGCTTGGCGCGCTCTTCGAGCACGGCCTCGCGGAACTTGTCGATGCCCATGTCGGCCACCAGGAACTTGATGCGGGCGCGATGGCGCTTCTTCTTCTCGCCCAGGCGCGCGAACACGCGGCAGGTGGCCTGGGTCAGGGCCAACACTTCGTCTTCGGCGACGAAATCGGTGAAGAGCTTGGCGTCGTAGGTGACCGCGCCCAGGCCGCCGCCCACGTAGAACTCGAAGCCGCGCTTGATCGATCCGTCCGGCTGGCGCCGTACGGCGGCGATAAGACCCAGGTCGTGGATGTTGGTGAGGCCGCAGGGATTATGCTTGCAGCCCGAAAGCGCGATCTTGAACTTGCGGCCGAAGTCCTGCACGTCCGGATGGCCGAGCAGGTAGGCGAATACGGCATTGGCGTAGCCGGTGATGTCGAAGGCCTCGTCGCGGCAGACGCCGGCGATGGGGCAGGCGGTCACGTTACGCACGGAATTGCCGCAGGCTTCGCGGGTGGTGATGCCCACCGCGGCCAAACGACGGAACATGGACGGGCAATTCTCGATGTGGATGTAATGGAGCTGGATGTCCTGGCGCGTGGTGACGTGCAGGATCGAATCCGAATATTCCTCGGCCAGTTCGGCGATGACCTCGAGCTGCTGCGCGGTCATGCCGCCCCAAGGCAGCTTGATGCGCTCCATCCCGGGCGCGTCCCACTTGGTTTCGGGACCTTTGTTGAGATCGGTCGGGAAAGGGATGGTACGGCTCTCGTTGCCGTCGTGGCGATGCCCGTTATCGTAGCGCTGGCCATAGGCGCCCATGCGCAGCCGCGTTTCCGCGAAGAGCTTGTCTTCGATCTTCCCGCGCTTCTTGAGCACGATATCGGTCTCGAAATTGTCGATGTCCTCGCGCCATTTCGGATTGACGCGGTCGGACAGGAGTTGTTTCCAATAAGCGGCGGCGGGCGAAGAAACGAGGTCTAAGGCTTTCATAGAGGGGGAAATATAAAAACCCTCCTGGTAATTCCTAGTTCCGGACTGGGTTTAAAGGGGTCAAATGCCAGTCTGATTGCGCTCGCCTCACAAAAATGCTCTATTTTCGCATTTCAGAGGGTATTATTGAGTTCTAAAAACATACTCCTCTAGTATGGTTTCAGCAACCCCGAAGGGAAATCCTACTACCAATGGGCATGGCCTCTACCCCTTGCAAGCGCCCCTTTCCGCAATCCCTTTCCTATCCTGGCTGCGGCAAGCCGGAGGGCATTTCCCAAGCGGAGCTGAACGCGGATACCGAATCCTTCTATCGCTATTACCGGGAACGCTATTTCCGGGCTTCCAGCGGCGGCACGCCGGGGGGCGGATGGTATATCGACCGGCCCGATGGCTACCAAGGCGGCCAGTACAAGACCATTTCCGAAGCCCATGGGTACGGCATGATCATCCTGGCCCTGATGGCCGGGCACGATCCGGAGGCGCGCGCGCGCTTCGATGGCTTCTGCAATTTTTTCGATCACCATCGCAGCCGCAGCAACGGCGAGCTCATGTCGTGGCTGGTTCCCGAAGATGAAGGCCCCCTCGCCAACGATTCCGCCACCGACGGCGATATGGATATCGCGTACGCCTTGCTCCTGGCCCACGTCCAATGGGGCTCGGAGGGTTCGGCCGCGGCTCGCGGGGTTGACTATCTCGGCAAGGCGCGCACCCTCATCGATAAAGGCCTGAAGGCCAGCAATCTGGGTCCCGGGCATCGCACCCTGCTGGGGGATTGGGACAAGAACGGGTTGAACACCCGCCCTTCGGATTGGATGACCGGGCATTTCCAGGCCTTCCACCTCGCCACCGGGGACGATACGTGGCTCAAGGCCCGGTCCGTCGCTTACGCGCTCATCGCCGATCTCACGCGCAGTCACGCCCCGGCCACCGGTCTCATGCCCGACTTCGTGGTCGGGGATCCGCCCCGGCCGGCACCCTCCAATTTCCTGGAGCGGCAGCACGACGGGGCCTATTCCTGGAACGCTTGCCGTGTGCCTTTACGCTTGGCCGCCGACCTCGCCCATACTGGATCGAAAGAAGCCGGCGCCGCCCTTTTAAAAACCTCCCGCTGGCTGCGCGCGGCCACCGGCGGCGACCCGGAGGCTATCCAGGCCGGCTATGCCTTGGACGGGACCCCTCTGGCGCAGAAGTCCTCCCCCGTCTTCACCGCGACCTTCCTGGCAGGCTGCATGGCCGATCCGGAGGCCGGGGAATACCTGGCCGCGGGATGGAAGTCGCTGGGCCGTCCTGCCAGCTACTACGGAGATGCCCTGACCATGCTTTCCATGTTGCTCTTGTCGGGCAACTGGTGGGCGCCGGAACCCATGTAGGTCCGCCGCCTGGAACATTCCGTCCCCCTGCCGGCGCCGCCGCGCAAGGCCTACACGGCGGATGGGGTTGGAGGTTTTCGGGGGGCTCGCGCAATTTGCGCCCGAACTTGCGATCATTTGACCTGCACCGATTTGAAAGAAGCGGATTTCTCCCCTACAATGGGTCAGCGCCTTTCCTTGGCATACGCGGACGGACGGTTCGCGGGGCGCGCAGGGAATCAAGGAAGATGGACGAGATCGAAGAAGAAAGAATCATGACGGCGCGCCGCATGGCGCGCAAGCTGGCGCGCAACGCCTCCAGGAACCGCACGGTGCGCAGGCTTCCGCAATCGATGGTGATCGTACCCAAGCATCATGGCCGGGCTTCGCATATGCGGCGCGCCATCAATACCCACAAGCGCTTGACCTACATCCTGCTCCTGGGCGCCGTGCTGTGCGCTTACATGGTCGATTTGGATCAGGATACGCTGGAGTACGTGATGCGCACGGTAGGCCGGGAGGCGCATCATCACCTTCCGGGCGTAGACATCAGCCTCTTGGATCTGCCCGGAGTGTCTTGAGCGGGAACCCGGGCGCTTAGCCCGGCGCTCCGACGCGATTCCCCAGGCGATCGATCCGGCCGACGGGCCGGGCGGGATTGCCCCTGACCAAGGTATAGGGCGGCACGTCCTTGGTGACCACCGAGCCCGCCGCCACCATGCAAAATTCCCCCAGTTCGATACCACAAATGATGGTGGCGTTGGCCCCGATGCTGGCGCCTTCCTTGACCACGGTGGGCGTGATCTGCCAATCCTTGTTGAAAGCCCGCGGGACGCGGTCGTTGGTAAAGACGGCGTTGGGGCCCACGAACACGTCGTTCCCGAGGGTGACGCCGTGGTAGACGGCGACCCCGTTCTGGATTTTGCAGCGATCCCCGATGACGACGGAGTGATCGACGTAGACGTCCTTGGACAGGACGCAGTTCGCGCCGATGCGGGCGTGCTCCCGGATCTGGACGTTGATCCAAACCTTGGTGCCGTCACCGATTTCGGACTCGGGCGACACGTGGGCGGATGGATGGATGAAGACGCCGGGAAGGTGGGAGCTCATGCTCGGCCTTTCGGATGATCCTGGATGATTTCCAAGGCGCGCAAACCGTCGGCGGCCAGGGCCAGTTCGCCCGCCTCGCCGGTACGGACGTAATGGAAGAAGGCCGCGTCCTGGCTCAGCAGGGGTTCGGCCTTGGGCACGAAGCAATCGCGATGGATGAAGGCGTTGTTCAGCGTGTAGGCGGAATACTCGACGAGCTCCTGCGTCATCAGGTTGGCCTCGTAATAGGCGTCGGCGGTGGCGACTTCGATCTTCCGCTTCTTGAACGGGGTGAGCCAATTGGTGGCGATGCCCGCTATCAGATCCCGTTCCAGGGAAAAGGAGAGGATGGCGTTGTCCTCGTGGTGGTCGTGGATCTTCTTGGATTTATGGATGGAGGCCGACAGGATTTCCCGCTTCGAGATGTAGCGGATGAGATCGATGTCGTGCACGGACAAGTCGGTCAGCACTCCCACGTCGGCGATGCGCGGAGGGAAGGGGCCCACGCGCGTGATCTGGATGCTGAACAATTCCTTGCCGGCGAGCTCGCGGATCAGGGCGCCCACCACGGGATTGAAGCGTTCCGTATGGCCCACCGCGAGCTTGGCGCCCGGGGCCCGCGCGGCCGCGAGCAAGGCCTTGCCTTCCTCGGCGGTGGAGGCCAGGGGCTTTTCCACCAGCACGGCCAGGCCTTTATCCAGGCACTTGCGCGCGATGGATGCGTGCAGGAAAGACGGGACGGCCACGATGGCGGCATCCACTTGCGCCCCGGCGAGGAGCGCGTCCACGTCGCGGAACAAGGGTTCGGGATAGGCTTCCGCAGGCTGCGCGTCGCAGAGCGCGGCCACCTGCACCCCGGGGATCAGCTTCGCGACGCGGTAATGGTTCTTGCCCATCACCCCTAATCCGATGATTGCGAGGCGGATCATCGCAGTACCTCTTCCGGCATCATGGCAATACCTCTTCCAGCGCGAGGCAGACCGCGGCGATCTGGGACTCGGCCAACATGCCGTGCATGGGCAAGGATAACACTTCGCGCGCCGCTTGCGTCGCGACCGGGCAGGCGTCGTCGCCGATCTTGAGATGGGCGAAGGCGGGTTGGGCATGCAGGGGAATGGGGTAATGGACGGCGGTGGGGATGCCTTTGGCCGCCAGGCGGGCCTGCACCCGATCGCGATCGGGCACGCGCAGGGTGTATTGGGCCCAGGCGGACGCGTGGCCTTCCCGCACCACGGGAACCCGCGCGCGATCGCGAAGGCGATCGGTGTAACGTGCCGCGGCGCGCTGCCGATGGCCCAACTCGGCATCGAAATGGCGCAACTTCACGCGCAGCACCGCGGCCTGCAAGCTGTCCAGCCGGCTGTTCATCCCCACCGACTCGTGGCGGTAACGACGGAGCGAACCATGGTTGAGCAAGGCCCGCAACCGCTCCGCCATCCCCGCGTCCCGGACGAAAAGGGCGCCGCCGTCCCCGTAGCAACCGAGAGGCTTGGAAGGGAAAAACGAGGTAGCGGCGATCTCCGTGAAGGATGCGGAGCGCTTGCCGCGAAAGCTGGCGCCGAAGGATTGGGCGGCATCCTCCATCACCCACAGGCCCCGCTGCCGCGCCAGGCTCTCGATCGCTTCCAGATCCGGCATCTGGCCGAATAGGGAAACGGGGATGATACCCCGGGTGCGGGCCGTGATCTTGTCGGCGAGGGTGGACGGGGTGACATTGTAGGTTTCGGGATCGATGTCGACGAAAACGGGGGTCGCCCCGGTCAGGGCGACCGCCTCCGCGGTCGCGAAAAAGGTGAAGTCGGGAACGATGATTTCGTCCCCAGGCCCCGCTCCCAGGGCCAGGAGGGCGACGTGGAGGGCGTCGGTCCCGTTGGCGCAGGCCAGCACATGGGGAACCCCGGCATAGGTAGCGAGCTCCGTCTCCAAGGCCTTCACTTGCGGCCCGTTGATGAAGGCGGAGGAATCCAGCACGCCTTGGATGGCGGCGTCGATTTCCGCCTTATAGGCCTGGTATTGCGCCTTCAGATCGCAAAATTCCATTACTTTCCCATCAGCTTCCGCCGCGACCCGCTAGCCGCGGGGCCCGCAAATAAGTACAAAAAATGGGACGGCCATGGACCGCTTTCCGCTCAAGGATTCACATCGTCCGCGCCTGGCCGCTGCGGCATGGTCGTGCGCCCTGGTTTTGATCCTCTCGGCCCGGCCTAGCGCCTCCACGCCGCCCTTCGACGCCCTGCCCCGGCCCAATATCGATCTGGCCCGCGCCGCGATCTCCGATCTGAAGGTGTTCGTCGACTACGACGAGGACACCGCCACCTTCGCGAGTTGGCCGGTGGATAAGTTCGGCCGCCGCTTAGCCGCAGGCGAAATCGCCCGCGCCATCCGCCTGGGGCTGCTGCTGTGGGCCAGCGTATTGCCGGATATGCGTTTCCGCCTGGTCCAGCGCGAATCCGAAGCCAACCTCATCGTGCGGTTCGGCCCCTACCGCATGTCGGGCTTTACCGACGCGGGCGGCCGGGCCTTCACCCCCGACGAATGGGCGCTTCCCGACGGGGACTGCGGTCGCAAGGCGGAGAACCGACGGCCGAACGGGGCGCGTTGCGCGGAATGGGAGCATTGCATCATCTTGCTGGAGAACGGGCGCTGGGCGGTGAAGGGCATCGATTGGCGGGGAATGCGCATGGCATGGCTGGACTTCGCTTGGATCTTCGACCCCGCCCTGCCCCATTTCGGCGCGGCCGGGAAGTGCCGCGACGGCCGGGATACGAGCGCGCCGTGGACGGAAGCCTGCGTGCCCTTTCGGCAATCCCCTTACTTCGACTCCCTGGCCGGGGCGGATCTGGCCTCCGCCTTCGCGCATGAGCTGGGGCACACCTTGCTGGGAGCGCATACGCCCGCTCCCTACGCCTGCGCCGACCTGCATCGTCGCCCCATCCTGTCCCGGGACAGTTGCGTGCGCTTGACCTCCGACGGGTATTCGATCCTTTTCCCCGGCGACGGGTTGGATTGCTGGTGGAACCGCCGCGGCGTGTTCGGCGCGGACGCGGCCCGGCTCAAGGCTCTGGGGTATCGTGTGAGTTACCCAATGGCGCGGGCCGTCCTCATCCTCACCGGCCCGGGAGGGCGAAGCTTACGGACGCGGGATTGGCGCGCGGCGCAAGCGGCCATGATATGGCCCTTGCGCAGCCGGGTGCTCAGCGCGGCGGAGGCGCGACGGGAATTGTTCCTGACGGAGATCCGGCTCGATGAGTGACCGATATCGAAGGCGCGAGGCCGCGGCTTCAGCGTATCAGGGCGCGCGCCCGCGCGTAGGCGCCCATGAGGGCCCTCGCTCCCGGGCCACTCCATTTTTCCAGGGCATGGCGCGCGACCAGTTCCTGGGAGAACTTTTCCTTGAACTCGGACAAGCTGCGATGGTCGGCGCCGCAGAGATCGAAAACGTCGAATTCAGCGCGGTAGCGCAGCATCAGTTCCCGGTAGAGGAAGTGCATCGCCCCCGCGTGATCGGCCTCTTCCAAGGAGCAGGAATACCAAAGGATGGCCGTGCTGTTGCGGCGATCCAGCGCCACGCTGGCGAAGGCGATCTCCTTGCCTTCCGGCGTGACGACGGAAACGTTGTCCAATAGGCCGCTCCCGCTTAGCGCCTTGCGAAGGTCCGAGGCCCAGCGGGGTTGCCAGGCCATGTCCAGCCCCTTGCGGGCGAAGGTGCGCGTGAAGGCGGTTTCGAAACCGTCCCCGGGCCCGCTCTCTCCCAGGCGCAGGCCCAGCCGTTCCGCCTTGCGGATGTTCTTCATGGCCGCGCGGTTGAACTCCAGGCTATCCGGCGACTTCAGGCGGTTGAGCAGGGTATAGCGCGGGGTACAGGTCCAACCGCGATCCAGCGCCGGACGCGCGTCGTTCCCGTCGGGGAGCAGGAGGCAGTAGTGGAATTCCTTCTCCAGGAAAGCCAACATCTCCCGCAGGATCTCGTAACGCTGCTTGGTTTCTTCGCTGAAGAATTTGCGTCGCTCGCCTACGAAGTAGGGCCCGCCATAGAAGGTGAAGATGGGCACGAAAACCTTGCGCAGGAATCCGCGCGAGACCGATTGCAGCGGCAGGTAAGCCGCCAAGGTCTCGCCCTTATAGGCCTTCAGGATGTGCAGGGGGAAGGGAAGCGCTTGGGCGGTGGCTTCCAGCCAGCGGCGGGCGCCGAACACGGGCGCGTCCTCGGGCACTTCGGCCAGGGAAGAGTCCATCTGGACGCTTAGCTTTTCCGCATATTCGCTCATTGCCGGCCCGGGCTAATCTAGCAAGATGAGTCAGGCCCAATGCCCGGCCCAAGCCAAGTAGGCCGCCGCGCCGGCCAGCAAGGCGGCCAAACGCAGCCAACGCCCCCGGCCCGGCCCGAAGAGGGAAAGCATCCATCCCCCCGTGAAGACCAGATCGGCCCCCAAGGCCCACGCCGGAAGATAGGCGGGAGGCCCCAAGCGGCTGCCCACGGCCACCGCCAGCGCATTGACCGCGCCCGCCGCCACCAGGCGCCGGCAGTACTCCCAGGTCCTTCCCGCGGCCATGGCCTGGGTGATGGGCGGCATGCGCAGGATATGCAAGTAGGTCGACAACCCCATCACCGACAAGGCCCATGCCCCGTAGCCCAAGGTGGCTTCGTTCCAACCCGCATGCCGGAACAGGATCAACAACAGCGGCCGCGCCAGGAAGGGCGCCGCGGCCAGCGGCACGGCGCAGGCCAGGGCCATGCCGTCGAAAGCGCGCCGCAGGGAAGGCACGGCCGAGTCCGTCCGCGCCACCAAGCGCGGCAGGAGAACCATCAACAGGGATGCTGCGAATTGGGAGATCCCGACGATGACGCGGTAGGCCGCGCCATAGGCTCCCAGGAACGGGCTATCGCCGCTGGCGGCGCGGAAAGCGTAGAAGCCGAGGGGCAGGAACAGGAATTCCAGGGAGTAGGCGAGGGTGAGCGGCAGGGATCTCTGCCAGAGAGCGCGCACGCGCGCCCCGCGCGGGCCGGGCCAGGGCCAGCGCAAGCCGCGGCCCCCGGAGGCGGCGCGGAACAGGAGGTAGGCGAATGCCGCCGCGGCCCCGCCCGCGAAGGCCCCGGCGGCGGCGATCAAGGTGGGATGGCGCCGCACCAGGAACCAGGTAAGGGCCAAGGTGACCCCGCCCCCCAGGATGCGATGGACCACGAGGTCGTACCATTTGCCGCGCGCCACCGACCACCATTCCAATTGCGCGGCGCTGAAGAGCAGGGCCGGCGTCAGCGCCAGGGCCGTCAGGAGCATTCCCCGATCCCGGAAGGCCGCTTCGAAGGCCAGGTAGATCACCGCGGCGGCCACGGTCGCCCAGCCGCGCGCGCCCGCGATGAGGGCGAAGGCGCGATCCGAAAAACGCGCCCGCACGGCCAGGGAGATGCCCGTGACCGGCGAGGCCAGATTGGCGACGTTGGAAAAGAGGGTGAAGTCCAACAGGCATACGCCGTAGCGGCCGAAACCTTCCAGCCCCAGGGCCGCCGAGCAGACGGAAATGGAGATCAGGTTCAGGGCCTGCCCGATCGCCAGGGAGGAGAACAGCAAAGCCGTCGGGCGCGCGGGCACCATTTCCGCAACGGCGGCGGCGCGGGACCGCATGCCGCCGGTGGATCCGCCGCCTTCACCCGGCATCGGCCCCCACGTAACGCGCATGCGTCCCCAGGGGATCGAAGTCCGGCAGGCCGCGCCCGTCCGCCCGGGCGATCAGATCGGCGTAGACTTCGGCGTTGCCGGGGAATTCGTCCGCATGGAAGTAGTCGTTATGGAACAGCACGGTGAAGACCCCGCCTTGGCGGCAGGCCGCCTCCAGATAGCGTCCCGCCAGGGCCCGCGCAGGCTCGACCTCGCAGGTGCGCGGATCGTAGGCTTGGAACTCGGCGAAGATAAGCGGGACTTCCATAAGCCGGGTAGGGCGATCGGCGGCGCAATCGAACCAGAGGAAAGGCCAGGACGTGCCGCAGCGGAAGCCGGGAGTATCGTTGTAGCCTAGGGTGGAATCGACGCGTATCCCCGCGGCCGCGAGATGGGAAAAGGTCGAAGCCGCGTCCCAGCGCAGGTAATGTTGACGGTTGAGGAAGACGGGCGCGTCCGCCAAACGCGAGATTTTTTCGCGCTCCGCGCGGATGCCCGCGGCATCGTCGATCACGTGCACCTGCCCATGCAAGCCCACGTCCTTGCCCGCGTCCTGGCATTGGCGCAGCACCTTAAGGTAGCGCGGCCGCGACAGTTCATAACGATGGATGAGATGGTCCCGCCCGTTGGCCAGGAAAAAGCTGGCCGAGCGCCGGCGGCCCTCCATTGCATGCACGCGTTCCATGCAATCGTACGGATCGCGGCCCGTGAAGGCGCGCGTCCCGATTTCGCCCCAGGCGCGCTTCAGCGCGCCCCAACGGCCCCGGGCCAACTGCAGCGGCGAGCGGGCGATCTGCCCCGCCACCGATCGCATGCGCCATTTGGAAAGGTTGTCGAGATCATGGGTGAGCCACAGGCGCGCGCGGCCGGGAAGTGCGTCGATGGAAGGCGTGAAGCGCGGGAGCAGCCCCAGGAGTCGGAACATCCAGCGATCCACCCAAGGCTCGGCATCCAGGCCGAAGGCGGGGTCCGGCAATTCGCGGAAGACCGCTTCCCGGGAGGCGGATGCGAAGGCGGGCAAGCGCTCGGCGCGGCGGAAGAGGATGTCGGCGCAGAAGGAAAGCAGATCCCAATCGGAACGGATGATCGCGCCCGAACGGGTCAAGGCGAGGTTCCCGCATGCGTCCAGGACATCGCCTCGGGCCGCGGCCTGACCGGACCCGGCCGCCGTGCGCGGGACCGGAAAACCGCCGCGGCTGCGCGCGCAGACGGGCGCGCTATCGCCGGCGGCCCGGCCCGGGATCACCAGGCAGGCGGCCTCGCCGACGGGCTCGCGATCCCAATGGATATCGGCTTCCGCATCCGTTTCGACCAGCCCCAGTCCCAGATGCGCCGCGTAGGTGCGCACCAAGTGGAGGACGGCGTTGTGGTCGGGATGGGATCGGTTGCCGCGGAACCGCAAGGGATCGGGCGAAGCCATGCGCCGGGAATATAGCAAGTCGGACCCGATGCCCCGCCAGGGGCCCCCGCGCGTTGACTTTTCCGGAGGCCCATCCTAGTTTGGGCCCGTGGCAAACCGGGGCGCAAAGGGATCGGCGGCGCGGGAAATCACCCTGGTGTCGGCCCAATCGCCGCGCTATTACCCCCATGTCGCCCGCCATCTCGGCAGCCTTCGGAAAGCCTTTCCGCGGGTACGTCTGCTTTATTGGGAGAAGGACCCGAACGAGCCCATGTACGCCTTTCCCGGGGTGGAGGCCGTGCGAGTGGTCCTGCCCTTCAGCTCGGGCGGCCCGCGCTTCTTCCTGAAGCTCATGTTCGCCTTCTGGCGCCGCCTGCGGATGATGCGGCCGGAGAATATCGAAGCCATCGATCCGTACGCTCTGATTCCCGCGCGCGCCTATGCGCTCTTCGCCCGGCCGGGAGGACGGCCGCCGCGCATCGTGTATTTCTCCATGGAATACTTCGCCGAAATGCCCAGTCTGCGAGGTAAGCCATGGAAAAGGGGGGTCTGGCTTTTCCTCGAGCGTTGGGGCGCCTCCGGGGCTGCGGCGGCGGCCACGGTTTGCGACAGCATCGCGGAACGGTTGAGCGCCGGATTCGGCCTGCCGGTGGCCACGGTACGCAACGTACCCGCCCGTTCCGGCGGCGGCCCGGCCCCGGACGATTCCCTAGGTAACTTGGATGATACCTCGTATCCCGGCCTGCATGCCCGCTGCGGGGTGGCTCCGGAAATCCCCTTGCTCATTTACCAGGGCGCCCTGCAAATGGGACGCGGCCTCGAAGCCTCCATCCGGGCCTTGGGGATCGTTCCCGGATTGCATCTGGCCATCGTCGGCGGAGGCGGCCTGCGACCGGCCTTGGAAGCCCTGGCGCGGGAGTCGGGCTGCGAAAGCCGGGTCCATTTCCTGGGGGAAGTCGATTTCCGCGAACTCGTTCCGCTCACGCGCGAGGCGGTGGCGGGCTTGGCCCTGATCGAACCCTTATCCGCCAGTTATCGTTTCGCCCTGCCCGGCAAGCTGTTCGAATATATCCAGACGGGCGTGCCGGTGATCGCCACCGCCCTACCCGAGATGCGCAAGATCATCGAAGGCTACGGCGTCGGCGTGTGCCTGGAAGATTACGGCCCCGTCCCCCTGGCCTCCGTCCTGCGGCGCCTGGCCGAGGATCCGGCCTGGCGCGCCGGCTTCGCGGCCAACTTGGAGCGTGCCGCCGCGGATCTCTGCTGGGAAGCCGAAGAAGCGCGTTACCTCGCTTTGTTCCGATGAGACCGCCCGTTATGGCCCAACCCGAATACAGCCTGCTCATCCCGGTCCGCAACGAAGCCGCCCGCATCGAGGGCGTGGTCCGCGCCGTCTTTTCCGAGCTGCGGGGGAACCCCGTCTGGGAAGTTTGCATCGCCGACGACGTCTCCGATGACGGCACTTACGAGCGCTTGCGGGAATTGTCGCAGGCGTTCCCGTTCCGCCTTTTACGTCCGCCCGCGAACCTGGGACGCGGCGGCGTCCGCAACTTCCTGGCGACAGAGGCCCGCGGCGCGATCCTGGTTTTCCTGGACGGGGACAGCCGGCCGCAGCCCGGATTCATCCGGGCCTGGGAAGGGCTTGATCCCGCCGTTGCCTGGATGGGCAGGATCTCTTACGAGGCCTCCCCGCCCAGCGGCTTCAGCCGGTTCCTGGCCCGGGGTTCGGGCATGGGTAAGATCCGCCGGCCGGGCCCGGTACCGACGGCCTACTTCGTCTCGCAAAACTTCCGGATCTCCAAGGACGTTTTCCTGAGGGCCGGCGGTTTCCGTACCGATCTGAAGGGTTGGGGCGGCGAGGACGTGGATTTGGCGTACAAGCTCGCCCGTCTGGGCGTGCCCTTGAGGATCCAGCCCGACTCCGAGGCCCGTCACCCGTCGGTTACGGGTCTGGCGGGTTATTTCAAGCGCTTGGAGGACTTCGGCCGGATCAACCTGCCGACGCTCGTCGCCGAGCACCCCGACCTGGCGGCCCAGTTCAAGCTCGGCCTGGCGCGGCCTCCCTGGAGCCTGCTCTTCCTCAATCCGATCCTGGACGCCCTATGCCGCGCATTAGTCGTGGGCATCCCCGCCTGGCCTTGGCCTTACGCCCTTTACCGGTATGCGGTTTTCAATCGCTATGCGCGCGGGTACCGTCGATCCCTAAGACCGCCGCGGGCCTGAGGGTTTATCGTTTTACGATGGGATCGCGCGGCAATGAGGGCTCATCGCGCGACGATCAGCTTGCCGTGCTTGGTTTCCTTGGAGGTTTTCACGACGTAGAAGTAGACGCCCTCGGTGACCCGTTTGCCCGACGGGTTGCGCCCATCCCATTGGATTTGGTCTCCCGCGCCGCCCTTGGACAGGGTACGCCGGAAAACCACCTCGCCCGCTTGCGTCAGTACCTGGACTTCGCTTCCCGCCGCGAGGTTGTCGAAGACGACGACGCGATGCTTGGGCAGGAAGGGATTGGGATAGGCCTTAACATCGGAAAGATTGGGGCGCAGGGGACGCGAAAAGCTTTCGTAACGCGCGATGCCTTTGTCCGTGGAAACCCAAACGTCCCCGTTATCCGGATTGACGGAGAGGTTGAATATGGTCTCGGAAAGCAGGCCATCGTTGAGCCCGTATTTGCGGAAGGTATGCAGCGATGAATCCTTCCCGGGGATCACCTCGAAGACGCCGCCTTCCGTGCACCCCGACCACAGATGCCCGCTGGGATCGCGCTCCAGGTTCTTGCAGGACACGCCGGAAAACCCATCGAGGGTATGGTAGGTTTTCACGCTGTCGGGGTGATTCGCCAAGTCGTTCACGTAGAGCAAATCCGAGCCTTCCGTCGTGATCCAGAAATTCCCGTAGGCATCGGCGCTGCCCGCCAAGGTGGGAGAGGGAGAGGTAAGCAAATGGGGAAGCCTATTACCCGGCTCCACGGAAACCTTGCCGCCTTGATCACGGATGCGGTAGGCTTCCAATCCCCGATCGGTAACCACCACCAGCATGGTGTCCCCGACCACCTGGAGGCCGCGCCCCTGCTGGGTGCCCTGTTCATCGGTCTGCGGGCAGGTCAGCTGCCGGGTCGCCCGATCGAAGTAGACTAACTGGTATTTCGTATTGGTCCTTAGGATGGTGAAGAAATACCCCTTATCCCGATAGGCCGCCATGGCCTCGATGGCCGGATAATTCGGATCCTTGTCGACCGATGAAACCATGCACGAGTTGGTGGCGTCCAGGGAGAGGGTCACGTTGCCCCGGCGGTAGCGGATGCCGGATCCCCAAGTTCCCAGGACTACTTCGTCCGGCCCGGGTATGTCGAAGTTATGCAGGCCGCGACCGGTCCATTCCGAATTATCATCCAGGATCTGGAAAGCCCCGCCGGCCGTATCCCATTCCTGGCCCCGTAGCTTGAACATCTGGGGGTTGGCATAGCCATATACCCCGTAACGGTTGGCCTTCGTGGCGGTGATCTGCTGGTAGGGCAGGCCCAACGGGTTGACGAGAGCAACGTAGGCGGCCGTATCCCGGGGAAAGAATTCATACATGAAGTCGAAGCGGCCTACGTACCAATGATCGCCGACCTTGCCGATGGTCCCCATATTGAGGGTATCGGGGAAAACCTTGCCGTCCACTTCGAAGGTGGAGCGATTGCGGGAAATGCGCGCGGGGGGGTCGGTCAGGACCACGCCGTCGTAGTCGCTCGCGATGCCCTTGGGCCCGTAATACAGGACGCCATGGGCATGGTCCTGGTTCGCGTCGGGCGGAAGATGGAGGCCGGTGTCCGCCGCGACCGTATTGGAATCCTGCGGAGCGTCCGCCAGGGTCGGGTCGAAATAGAGGCCCCCCGTCACGACCTTGGTCCAGATCGCGGGATTGAAGATGTTGACTTGCGGATCGGTGAGCAGGCGATCGAAATGCAGCACGGCGCGGAAAATGCCCAAGCTGGTGCCCGTGAAAAGCGTATCCCCCACGAAGAGGAGGGAGTTCACCGACATGCCCGACACCGTTTCCAGCTTGGTGACGTTCGCCTCGGCGACCCGCTTCTTCACGTTGTAGAAGCTTAAGCCCTTATCGCTTCCCACCACCAGGTAGCCGGAGCGGTACAACAAGGCCCGCTTGTTCAAATGCCATCCCGCCCCCTTGTAGCCGGCTTCCAAGACTTCCCAGGAATCGGATCCCCAGTTGTACTGGTATAGGAAGCCGAGTTCCGAAGCCGCGAACACGTCCCCCTCGGGACTCGTCGCCAAGGCGTTGATGCCCACGTCCCGCAGCCCCTCATGGTTGCGGTAGGCGGACTCGGCCCGGGTGGAGGGATTGAGTTTGCGGATGCCGCCGGCCGTAGCCGTGAACAGGAAGCCTTTCGCGGAGGCGAAGGCGCGGATGTCCCTGAAAGCGGTGTAGGTGGTCCAGTCGCCAACATAGGCCCGGGCCGCGGAAACGATCGTCAAGGCGATCAGCATCGCGTTGCGCATATTCCCTTTCATGGCACGGCCATCGGGGCTAGATTCGGCATCGCGGGTAATCTACCAAATAAGGATTCCGCCCGGCGAGGGCGGCCAGCGCGTCCGGCACTTCCGCATCCAACTCGATTTCCTGGTCGACGGCCGCCCAGGGCAGTCCCGAGCCCTCCAATTTCACCGCGTCCTTGCGCGTGCAAAGGATGGGCGCGCCCGGGAAACGGGCGACGACGGCCCGCAAGCGCGCGAGCGGAGGCTCACCATGGTTGCGCCCCAAAACGATCCCCAAGGGCCGGATTCCCTCCCGCTCCAAATCGGACAAGAAGGGGGCGGGATCCCCCAAGGAACAATGGACCAGGCAAGGCCGGGAGCGATCCCACCCGGCGGGAAGGATCAACCGGCGACGGAAGCAGGGCCCGTCCGGCCGATCCGCGGTTCCCCTAGGTAACATGCCCGTTACCCCATCCTGCAAGGTCGTCCCCGTGTCTTCCGCCCCGATCCGCCAAGCCCAGGGGCCGGTCACGACCCGATCGGCGCGCGCCGCCGCGGAAGCCGCTTCCCGGAACGGTCCCGCGGGAAGCAGATCCCTGCGACGGGGCTTCTCGCCTGGGCGCGCCAGTAGGATGCGGAATGCGCCGAAGAGGCGCGGGTCCTGGAATCCGTCGTCGGCGATGAAGACGTCGAAAGGGCCGCCGGCTTCCCCGCCCGCGAGCCGGCGCCATGCGCGCGCGCGGTCGCGCGTGGCGAACACGCGCGCTCCCGATTCCCTTCGCAGCAGCACCGCTTCCTCCGAACTGGCCCGCCAATCCGAATCCGGCCCCACTTCCAAAAGGCCTCCGGCTTCGCCTTCCAGGCCCGCGGATCCGCGCGCTTCCCCCGGCCCGATCCGATAGGCCAACAGCGCCGGCCTCAGGCCGCGCCGGGCTAATTCCCTGGCGAATGCCAGGGCCATGCTGGTCTTGCCCGCGCCGCCGGCGCGCAAGGATCCGATCACGATGAGGGGCCGGTCCGGAGGCGGGCCGAGAACGGCGCATTCGCGCATCAGCCAGGCCTGATGCGCCCGGAAACCGAGACGGTACAAGGGGGTCAAGGGGAGAAGCCACGCATGCGGCCGCCAGAGCCGCGAGCCCCAACTTTCCCAAACCGGCAGGGCCCGTTGCCAGGCCTGCGGTCCCGGGGAAATTGAGTTTCTGGCGGCCACGTGTGATAATGGTTGGGATTGTTCCGACGGTCTCCGCGTGGCCGGGAAATCTAGCTATTCCCGTCTCCCGGCCACCCAAAAGCGAGGATGCCATGGGGTTCGACGATAAATTGGTCCGCAAGAAACTGGAAGTGCTCCTGAAGGACGATACCTTGGTGGAGAAGTACTTGCGCGTCTTCGGGCCCCGCTTGGATATGGGGAACGTCGCCAAGCTCAAGCAGGAGCAAATCCGATCCACCGCTTCCGAAGGCGTGGCGGGGGATAAGGACGATCCCACCTACCGGATCATGCTGAAATGCCCCATCTGCAACCAGGCGGATATCACCTGCTTCGAGCTCAAGGCCAAGAGCCTGACCAGCGCTCTCGACCGGTTCCAGGTCCCCCGCTATACCGGGGTGAAGCCGTTCCGCAGCGTCAACTACAGCCTTTTCGCCGTTACCGTTTGCCCGTCCTGCCTTTTCGCCTCGCCCGACAAGCGCGATTTCGTGACCTTCTCCGTGCAGGCCAGGGCCGAGAACAAGTCCCAGCTCAGCCCTTTCGTCCTCGACGAGCTGCGCAAGCGCATCGATGACCGCAAGAAGATCGTACCCGCGCCCGACCTGGCCGCGTTCTTCTCCCATCCGCGCTCGCCCGAAGCCGGCATCGCGAGCTATCGGCTCGCCATCCACCGCGCCCTGGCGGAGGCCTCGTTGGAGACGCCGCTGGCTTGGTACAAGGCGGGAATGTACGGGCTCAAGATCGCCTTGCTGCAGCGCGACACCGGCAAAGACGATACCGATATCCTGAAGGAATCGGCCAAGTACCTGGCCAACAGCTTCCGCGCCAGCGAACTGAAGCTTCCCGACCTGGAGTGCCAATTGGTCTACGTCCTAGCGGCGCTTTTCCTGCGCCTGGGCGAACAGACGCAATGCCAAAGCTACTTGGGCGTACTGGAAAAATGGAAAGGCGAAGTCGCCAAGGGGCAAAGCCAGAACCCGGATCTGACCGCCGCCCACGTCGATCGTTGGCTCGACAAGGCCAAGGAGCTGTGGACCGATCGCGAGCTTCCGGATTTGTGGACGCATTAACGGATCCCGATGGCCAACGATTCCGGCGCGCCCCGTAACCGGCGCGTGACCCTCATCCGAATCCCCGCCAGTAAGTCCCGGGGTAAAACCGGGACGCTCTTCGCGGGCCTCCTCTTATGCGCCGCGGCCGCTCAGGCGCAAAACCTGAACCTGGGCGGCTTCGGGGATTACGCCGGCGGAAGCGCGGGCATGCCGGTGCTGGGATTCCTCAAGCTACCCGTTTCGGCCCGCGGGGTGGGCATGGGCGCGGCCAGCCGCACCACCGACGAAGAGGCCACCTCGGTGCTGGGCAACCCCGCCTTGTTGGGCCTGGTGGGGGATTACTATTACGCCGTCTCGCACACCGAGGTATTGGGCGAGTTCCGCCACGAGAACCTGGCTTTCACCTATCCGACCGCCAGCTTCGGCAATTTCGCGGGCTCGGCCAACATCCTGGCCGCCACCGAGTTCGAGGACGCCCGCGACATCGACGAGAACCGATCGCATCCTTCCGCCTACGACGCCGCCTTCGGCCTTTCCTACGCGAGGAGCCTGTGGCAGGACCGCGTAAGCGCGGGAGCGCGCCTGGACCTGATCCACAGCGAGGTGGCGGGCGCCGGGGCCAACGGGTACGCGGTATCGACGGGCGCCCTTTTCATGCTGGTCCATGACTTAAGGCTGGCATTTACCTTGGATAACCTTTCCCACGGGATTCGTTACGATCAGCACGCCGACGCCCCCATCGAACCCCTGCCGCTCGCCCTCGGAATGGAACTGGGCAAGCCTTTGCTTAACGATCGCTGGTCGGCCCAGGTGGGCGCCGCCCAGGGTAACGACGGCGTTACCCGGTTCTACGGCGGCGCGGAATGGCGCGCGCTCAAATACCTGGTGGTGCGCGCGGGCTACGACGGCAGCGCTCAGGACCGCCGCCTGGGCCCATGGCCCGGCATCGCCGCCGGCTTGGGCATCAAATACGATCGCATCACCTTGGACTACGGCTACCAGTCCATGGGGCCCCTGGGCGATTACCATGCCTTCTCGCTCAGCTACTCCCGCAAATCCGAATTCCTGCCGCGCGACGATATCTACCTGGAAAGGGCGCAGGGGAAATTCCGGAAGGGGGATTACCGCGCCGCGCTTGCCTTGGCCCGCGCCGCCATCGCGGTCAACCCTTACAACCTCAAGGCCCAGGCGCTGGCCCAAAAGGCGGCCTTGGAAATCGATCGCCTGGACGAGATGGCGGTAACCCTGGCTTACACCGGCAACACCGATGGCCGCTTGGCGTCGGAGTGGCGCGACGGAAAGCCCATGGGCGGCCTGCCCCGGCGCAAGACCAAGCTATTGGAAATGAGGGGATCGGACGGCAAGATGCTCATCCTGGACGCGGGGGATCTCACCGCTCCCGGGGCCGGCCTGGACAAGTCCCAGTACGTATACGGGGCCTACGCGCAAATGCCCTACGATGCGGTGAACGTGGGAGCGGCCGAGGCGCGCCTGGGGGCGGAACGCTTGGACGCGCGCCTGCCTTTCCTGGCATCGCAAAAGCCCCTCGACGGAATGCGGCCCTTGGTATCCGAGAAGAGCCTGATGCTTAAGCATGGGACGGAAGTCCGCGTGCTGGGCGCCGCCTCGCCGGCCGGCGTACGGGCGGAAGCCTTGGGCGGCAAGGAGTTGGAAAGCGTGGCGGCTGCCGTCCGCCGGCATGCGGGCGGAAGCGCCGGTAACCGCATCCTGGTCCTGCTTCTGCACGCGGGCCTTCCGGAAGCCCGCGCCCTGGCCGCGAAAGTCCCCGAGCTCGACGTCATCATCCTTTCCGGCGAGCCCATGGCCCTGGCGGCCCCGATGCAGGCCGGCCATACCTTGTTATGTTCCCCTGGCTTCGGGGGCACCCACGTGGGAGAACTCACCCTCCGCCTGGATAAGCGCGGGCATATCCTGACCTATCGCCACTTCCTGCTTCCCCTGGACGGTTCCGTCCCCGAGGATCCGGCGTTGAAGAAATTCCTGGAGCCGGTCACCGTGGACCCGAACAAACTCTCGTTCGACGATGCCGACGACGATTACCGCGCGCAAGTGCTGGCATACGTGAACGCGGATACCTCCGGGAAAGGGGGCCGCCTGTTCCTGCGCGATCTGCGCCGGGGCAACGATTACGAGGTGCCGACGGGAGGCCTTCTGTGCGCCCATCCCATCCTGGGGTACGGCAAGAACAAGGTCGCCTTCACGGGCGAGGACCCCTCCGGGGCGCGGGAGATTTACGCTTTCGAGCCCGGCCTGGCCCGCCTGGACACCCTCACCGCCCTGGGCGGGCGCGCCGGCGAGCTGCATTGGTTCTTGCGCAACAACGCCCTGCTCGCCATCTACGCCAAGGACGGCCATTCCGAATTGTACCGCATCGATCCCTGGAGCCGCGAAACGCGCGATTTGACCAAGGGCCGTTTCGGCGCGGTGACCGGCTTCGATCTGGCGCGCGCCGGCGATCGTCTCGCCCTTTGCGGCCAGGATGGGAAGTCCGCGATCCTCTGGGTAACCAATCCCGATCTGGAAACGCCCGTGATCATCGCCAGCGAACGAGGCTTCGCGGGATCGCCCCGCTGGGATGCTACCGGCGACAAGCTGGCCTGGCTGGCCGCCAATCCCGCCGATAGCGGGCGCGGACTTTCGCCTGCGGACACGGCCGGCGCGGGACCGGGCGGCGGGACGCCGGGCGGCGAATTGCGCGTTTTCGATTTCAAGACCAAGACCCTCATCAACGCCACTTCGCATAGCCGCGTACGTTCTTTCGCCTGGTCCGCCGACGGCAAGCGCGTTTTCTATTCCGCCGGCGTCAACCTCGCCGACGTGAACGCCTTCCGGGTGGACTCCATGACCCTCTCCAAGCTGACCCCCGCCTCCCTCGACCCCCGCAGCGAAGAAAACCCCGCGCCCAAGCTGCTAGGCGATCGGGACGGGATCCTCTTCGAGGCCGCCACCGCCGGGGAACGGAAACTGATGTGGATGGATCTCAAGACGAAGGAAGAACGGGTGCTGGCGGATTCGGCGGGCTACAACTCGCTCAAATGATCACCGTCACGTAAAATATTCATACCCGGTCCGGACCCGATCCGGCGCATCGATCGATGATTTCCAAGTAACGGGCGATGGCGCCTTCGATCCCGAAATCGAAACATTCGCAGATGAAGGCGTGGCCAATGGAAACCTCGAGGACGTGAGGCACTTCCCGCAGTAGGGTCTCCAGGTTTTGCAGGCTCAAATCGTGGCCCGCATTCACCCCGAGGCCGACCCGCCGCGCTTCGACGGCGGTATCGCGAAATGCCGCGGTGACGGCGGCCTGTTCGGCGGATCCGTACGCCGCGGCGAAGCTATGCGTATAGAGTTCCACCCGATCGGCGCCGACCGCGCGCGCGGCGGCGGCATGCCGGGGATCGGGATCCACGAACAGGCTCACTCGGATTCCATGCCGATGGAGCCGCGTGACCGCGTCGCGAAGCTCCTCCTCGCGGCCGGCTACCTCCCAGCCATGGTCGGAGGTGAGTTGATCGGGCGCATCCGGAACGAGCGTATATTGCGCGGGGCGGACTTTTTCCGCCAGCTCGAGAAGAGTCTCGTCGATGACTCCTTCGACGTTGAGTTCGACGCCCGGATATTGGCGGACGAGACGGTCGAGATCGACAACGTCCGCGTATTTGACGTGCCTTTGATCGGTACGGGGATGAACCGTAATGCCGTGGACTCCGGCGGAAAGACAGCGGCGGGCGATCGCCAAGAGATCGGGCTTGTTCGCGCCGCGGGCGTTCCTTACAAGCGCGAACTTGTTCAGATTCACGCTGAAACGGGTCATCGGTTCCGACCCATGCTACCAGACCTTCCGCTTCGCCACCGTGGATCCTTGCCGGCATTCGTATTCGAAGGCGAACGCCTTCTCGCGATGGGCTTCCGCCGCCTGCGTACCCCAGCGGTCGCAGGAATCCTGCGAGGGGAATTTCCCGGGAGCGTCCACCTGCCCGTCGGATCCGGCGCGGTAGGACCCCGTCCATACGGAATCGGGCGCGGGCGGCGGCGTCGGGGCCAGGGCTTCGGTGCGCTCCCGTTGGATCATGCGCCAGCGTACCTGCCGGTAGCGTTCGAACAGTTCGCGGCTTTGCGATTCGCCGATCAAGCGCGCGATGCGCCGCCGCCCCGCTTCCGTATACCCCGGGATCCGCAGTTTGCCGCTGACGTTGAACCGATCCCCCCCGGTCGAATAATCGTCGTAGCGGAAGGCGAACGCGCTGTCCCCTTCGGCCTTGAGCGCCTGCAGGATCTCCTCGTCGCGGGGATTGGCCTTGATCAGGAATTCCAGGCTGTTCTTCTCGAGGTTGATCTGGGTTTTGCTCAAGGAGTCGACTTCGAGATACCCGAATAGGGACCCGTACTGGTTGACATGGGCTTCGGCCTGGGCCGCGGAGCGGGACGGCTTGTCGCAAGGCGCGCCGCAATAGGTGGACGCGCAGGCGAGCAGGAAAGCGAGGGCGGATCCGGACGCGGAGAGGAGGACCGCGCGGGCCAAAGCGGGCATGGCGTAAAGATAGCCAATGCGGGACGGCAAGCTTCAGTTCGCCGAAATCGTCACGGCCTGCCGGGCCATCGTCATTTCGGACGATTCCTAGTTTTCCGGCCCACCCATGGCCGCAACCGTGCGTTTGTCCGAAGTGGTGGCGGTACTCGCCCGGGCTACCGATCTGGCCTGGGGCCAGCCGCGCGAATACGCCTGGGATTGCTGCCGGCTGGCCTTGCGCCTGGCCGAGGCGGCCGGGGCGAATGCGGAGGCGCGCCGCCAAATCTACTACCACTCCCTGTTACGTTATCTGGGTTGCAACGCCGAGACGACCTTATTGGCGGCCATGGCCGGCGACGATATCCTCTTCCGCCGGGATTACGCGCGCATCGATGGGAGCGACCTGCCCGCCGTTCTCGGCGTCATGTGGCGATCCTTGCGGCAATCCCGGCCGCAGGCCCGGGGCTGGGACCTCGCCCGCTCGGCCGCGCGCGGCCTGCTCGCCATGCCCAAGGTACGCGATAGCCTGGAAGCCCATTGCGAAGCGGCCCAGAGGTTGGGCGCGCGCCTGGGGTTGCCGCCTCCGCTACTGGAAGCCCTGGGACAGTTGTACGAGCGTTGGGACGGCAGCGGATTCCCCCGCAAGCTTCGCGGGGACGGCCTGGCCTTTTCCACGCGCGTGGTGGCCCTTTGCCACGACGCCCTCATCTTCCACCATCTGGGCGGCCCGGAAGCCGCGCGCACCGTGATCCGCGAGCGGCGCGGCAAGGCCTACGATCCGGACCTGGCGGACCGATTCCTGCGGGATGCCGAAGGCCTATTGGCGGGGCTGGAAGGCGCCGGAGCCTGGGAAGCGGTCATCGCCGCCGAACCCTCTCCCGGACCGCCCCTGGCCGAAGCCGCCCTCGACGGGGCCTTGATGGCCATGGCCGATTTCTGCGAAGTGAAATCCCTGCATTTCCTGGGCCATTCCCCCGCCGTGGCCGACTTGGCCGAAGCGGCGGGCCGGGCCGCGGGGCTCGCCCCTACGGTAACTTTGATGTTACGTCGGGCGGGATGGGCGCATAATCTCGGGCGCATCGCCGTTTCCGCCGGGATCTGGGATAAGCCGGGCCCGTTGTCGCCGCCGGAACGCGAGCAGGTGCGCCTCTACCCTTACCAGACCGAGCGCCTGCTTTCGGCCTGCCCGGGCCTCGCCGAAATCGCGACCCTGGCGGGCCGCCACGCGGAGCGCCTGGACGGAAACGGATACCATCGCGGCCTCCCCGCCGGGATGCTGACGACCCCGGATCGCATCTTGGCGGCGGCTGCCGTCTACCGTGCCTTGCAGGAAAGCCGCCCATGGCGGGAATCCCGCGCACCCGCGGCCGCGGCCGATCTGCTCTCGCAGGAAGCCAAGGCGGGACGCCTGGATCGGGATGCAGTGGACGCAGTGCTAGCGGCGGACGGGCAGGTAGGGCCGCGGCGCCGAACCGGATCGGTGGCCGGCCTGACCGGGCGGGAGATGGAAGTGTTGGCCTTGCTCGCGCGGGGCCATACCATCAAGGCCATGGCCGGGCGCTTATTCCTATCCCCCAAAACCGTGGATCGCCACATCCAGAACATCTACGGCAAGATCGGCGTTTCCACCCGCGCGGCCGCCGCCCTCTTCGCCTCCGAAAATCGTTTGCTCTGACTTCCGAAATGGGGAGTTCTCCCGATGAGGCGGAGCCCGGGTAAACCTATCATAATGGGCATGCCCATCCCCTCGGAGAAACCCATGTCCGACCCAGCCAAACCCGCGAGCGTCCGCATCCCACCCGCTGAAGGCTTGGCCGGCCTCCCGGCCTCGGTCCTGGCCCGCCGCATCGCCGCCGGCGAAACCACCGCCCGCGCGGTGGTCGAGGCCCATATCGCCCGCCTCGAACAGGTCAATCCGTTCCTGAACGCGGCGGTCGTGAAGCTGTACGAGCGCGCCCGCGCCATGGCCGAGGCCGCCGATGCGAAGCAGCGCGAGGGACTTCCCCTGGGGCCATTGCATGGCGTCCCCGTCACCTTGAAGGAATGCTTTGACGTGGCGGGCACGCCTTCCACTTTCGGCCTGGCCGCGCGCGCCGGCCATCGCGCCGCCGCTGACGGAGTCTATACGGCCCGCCTCTTGGCTGCGGGCGCCATCCCCATCGCCAAGACCAACGTGGCGCAACTCCTTTTTTTCTACGAAACGGAAAACCCCGTCTACGGCCGCACGCTTCATCCCGAGCGCGACGACCGCAGCCCGGGCGGCAGCAGCGGCGGCGAAGCGGCTTTGATCGCCGCCGGCGCCTCCGCCTTAGGGCTCGGCACCGACCTCGGCGGTAGCGTGCGCATCCCGGCCGCCTTCACCGGCATCGCCGGTTTCAAGCCCACCGCGGGACGCTTCCCCGATCCCGGGCGCGGGAGCGTGGCCTGGGGCCAGCGGGCCATCCCCAGCCAGGTCGGCGTGCTCGGCCGGAGTATCGCCGATGTTACCCTGGGCCTACAAGCGCTGGAAGCGGGGCGCGATCCCGCGGTCGATCCGGGCCCTGCCCTGGGCGATCCTGCCGCCGTGGACATCGCCGGATTGCGGGTCGCCTGTTTCGAAACGGACGGGGTTTTCCCGCCTTCGCCGGCCGTCCGCCGGGCCGTGGGCGAGGCCGCCGAAGCCTTGCGCCGCCGCGGGGCGACGGTCATTCCTTGGCGTCTTCACGACGGGCGGCGGGCCCTGGAACTCTCCGGCGCCCTGCTTTTCGGCGACAATGGGGAGGGCTTTCGCGGGCTGCTGGGCCGGGAAAAGCCGGTCCCCCAATTGGCCGATCTGGTAAGCCTATCCCGTTGGCCCGGCTTCCTGCGCAAGGGGATGGGCGCGGCCTTGCGCGCCGTCGGCCAAACCGGGATGGCGGATAACCTGGGCATTTTCGGACACCGGAGCGCGGCGGAGTATTGGCGCAACGTGGAAGCGCAATCCGATTTCCGCGCCGGCTTCGCCCGCGCGCTCGATCAACTTCCGGGCGGCCCTTGCGACGCCGTGCTCTGCCCGCCCTGCGCGCTCCCCGCCTTCACCCACGGGGCCAGCCGGGATGTCGTCACGGCCGGGTGGTACGCCTTGCTCTTCAACCTGCTAGGCTGGCCGGCCGGCGTGGTCCCTTTTACGCGCGTGCGACCTGGGGAGGAAAGCGATCGCCCGGCTTCGAGGGATCGGGTGTCGGCACGGGCCTCGGAAGTGGAGGGCGGGAGCGCGGGACTTCCTATCGGGGTGCAGATCGCCGCGCGGCCTTGGCGCGATGACATCGCCCTGGCCTTGCTCGCGGCGGTGGAAAGGGTTACTGGGCGGGACTAACGCCCGACCCTGATCGTTGGCCTAACGCCCGACCACGGTCGCGGACCTAGCGGCCCACTGCTTGGTTGAACCAGCGGACCAACTCGAACTTTTGACCGTCGTCCATGGGCTGGAAACGCACGCCCACGCCGCGCAGGCCGGGCTCGTCCACCACCCAGATGACTTGGGCGTATATGCCGTTGAGCTTCGGGTTGTAATAGCTATGCAGCAGGACCACGTCCATCTCCCGCAAGCCGGCCACCTCGCCCAGGAAACATCCCCCCAAGTTCACGTTGAGGATATTGGAATCGAAGGCGTGGCCGCTCTGGAGGGTCACTTTTACGGTGACGTCTACGGGCCAGCGCGCGGAGCTTCTGCGTTCATCGGACATGTAAGGGACCTCGCTCCCCCATCATAGCCCAAGGTGGAGGGCCCGATCACGGAAAATTTGCGTCAGGGATTCCTCAAACAAAAAGCCCGCCGGCAGATTGCCGGCGGGCTTTACCTATCAAGCTTGGAGCAATCAGCCCTCGGCGGCGGCCTGGGCGGCCCGTTCCTGCTTGGTCTTGCAATCGATGCACATCTTCGCCGTGGGCACCGCTTCCAGGCGGGGCTTCGGGATCAGCTTGCCGCACTTCTTGCAAACGCCGAAGGTGCCGTTCCGGACCCGGTCCAGCGCTTCTTCGATGTAGAAGAGGTATTTGCCTTCGCGGCTGGCCATGTGGAAAGCCTGCTCGCGATCCTGGGTTTCCGTGGCGTGATCGGCCAAATGGTAGGCATGGCTGGAAAGATCGCCGGCGCCTTCCTTGGACGACAAACGCATGGTATTGTCCTCCAGGTAGCCGAGCTCCTGGATCAGGGTTTCCTTCTTTTCATTGAGCAGGTTCTCGAAGAATTTCAGCTCGGGCTTGCTCATGCGCGCGCGGGGGGCGGCCGGGCCCTCTTCCGCGGCGGGCTTGGCGGCAGCCACCGGCGCCGCCTTGGGCTTTTCCCGCGGGGCTTCCTTAGCCGATTCCTTGGCGGGAGCGGCTTTGCTCGGGGTTTCCTTACCGGCGGTCTTCTTCATGCGATCCTTTCCCACCGACCCCTTTCGGAGCGGTGGATCGATTCAATCTAAACTTTTTTCGATACTGAAAATACGGCGATTTCTCCGTTCACGTCCAGCGAATTATCCTGCCCCTCCCGCACCGCATCGGAAAACCGCATGTCATCGGCTAAAACTTCGGCCGTAATATAGGCAAAATGCGTTTCCAAAGCCTCGCGGAAAAGCTTCGATCCCGTCTTCACTTCGAGCGTTACGGTATCGGTTACCTCCAGGCCGCCATCCTTGCGGAGGTTCTGGATTTTGCTCACGCTTTCCCGCGCCAGCATCTCCAGGCGCAAATCGTGGCCGATGGCGGTGTCCAGGGCCACGGTCAATTCCGGGCTGGCTTCCACCACCAGGCCTTCCTTGGTTTCGCGCACCACCTGGATATCCTCCGCCAAAAGCTCGCCCGCTTCCATCTTCAGGGGTACGCCCGAAAGCACCGATTTTATCTCATCATGGGTGAGCTTCGCAATCTTTTCCGCCACCGGTTTCATGGCTTTTCCGAGGCGCGCCCCCAAGCTCTTGAAATTGGCCTTTGCCTTATAGGTGACGAGGGAGCTTTCATCCCGGGAAACCTGGACCGCCTTCACGTTCAGCTCTTCGCGGATGAGGTCCTCCATGTCCAGGATCTCGCGTTCCTGGGCCTCATTGCGCACCACCACGATGAGTTGGCTCAAGGGTTGGCGGTTCTTGATATTGTGCTGGGAACGCAAGGAACGGCCCAGGTTCACCGCCTGCCGCACGCGGGCCATCTTGGCGTTCAGCGCCTCGTCGAACAAGGTCGCGTCGAAGACGGGAAAATCGCATAAATGAACCGAAACCGCTTCCGCTCCGTCTTTGCCGGAGAAGCCGCCGCCTAGTTCGCGAACCAGCACCTGGTAAATCTCCTCGGCCAGGAATGGGAGGAAGGGCGCCAGGACCTTGGAGAAATCCACCAGTACCCGGTACAGGGTGGCGTAGGCCTGGTTCTTATCCTGGTCGTTATCGCTCTTCCAGAAACGGCGCCGCGAACGGCGGATATACCAGTTGGTCAGATCGTCGATGAACTCCACGACGGCGGGTACCACGTTATAGAGCCGGTAGGCGTCCATCTCGGTTTGGATCTTGCGCAGGAGCTGCTGCAAGTCGGAGAGGATCCACCGATCCAATTCGTTGACGGAGCGCGGGCCGCCCTTGGCGGCCGTGGCCTGCCCCGGGCGCCAGGCCAGCTGGCCCTTGGCGACATCGGCATTGGCGTAGGTGGTGAAAAGGGACAACGCGTTCCACAGCGGCAACAGGACCGCGCGCACGATGTTCTTGACCCCGGCCTCGCTGAAGTTGAGCTCTTCCGCTTTCACCGCGGCCGAGTCGATCATGAACATGCGGATGGCATCGGCGCCGGTGCGTTCGATGAGGTCGTTGGGATCGGGATAGTTGCGCAGCCGCTTGGACATCTTCTGGCCGTCTTCGGCCAGGATGATCCCGTTCACGATCACGTTCTTGAAGGCGGGCTTCTGGAAGAGGGCCGCGCCCAAAACGGTCAAGGTATAGAACCATCCGCGCGTCTGGTCGAGGCCTTCGGCGATGAAGTCCGGGGGGAAATGGGCGTCGAAGGTGTCCGCGCCTTCGAAGGGATGATGGCGCTGGGCGTAGGGCATGGACCCCGATTCGAACCAGCAGTCGAGGACTTCCGGCGTGCGCCGGTATTCCTTGCCTTGGGGATCGAAGGTCTTCTTGTCCTTCGTCCGGATCACCAGCTTGTCGACCACGTGCTTGTGCAGATCGTCCGCCAGGACGCCGGTGAGGGCGCGCAGTTCTTCCACGCTGCCCACGCAAAGCATCTCGCCATCCTCGGCGATCCAGATGGGGATGCAGGTGCCCCAGAAGCGGTTGCGCGACAGGTTCCAATCGCGGGCGCCGTCCAGCCATTTCCCGAAGCGCCCGGTCTTGATATGCTCGGGCACCCAGTTGATCTGCCGGTTGCACTCGATCATCCAGTCCTTGAGGGACTTGGTTTCCCCGGCCGCCGAGGTGACCGGCTTGTCGAGGGCGAGGAACCAATTCTTCTGGGCGCGGTACAGAAGCGGCACGTCGGTGCGCCAGCAATGCGGATAGCTGTGGACCATCGTCTCGTGCCTGAAGACGCGGCCCTGGCTCTTCAGATGATGCAGGATGAGCTTGTCCGCGTCCTTGGCCCCGATGCCGGTCCATTCCGGGACGAGGTGGGTGAACTTGCCGTCCGCATCCAGCGGATCGAAAAGCCCCAGGCCTTCCTTCCGCCCCAGTTGGAAATCCTCTTCGCCGAAGGAAGGCGCGATATGCACGGCCCCGGCTCCGTCTTCCGCGCTCACGAAATCGGCCATCAGGATGGTGTACTGCTTTTCCGTCATGTAGGGCATGTACTGGAAGAGCGGCTTGTAACGCCGGCCCGCGAAGGCGGATCCCTTGCGCGTCTCCAGCACCTCGGCCACCGTGCCGTCCTTCTTCGCGGGCGCCGCGGGGAAGTAAGCCAGGCGCCGCGCTTCGGCCACCCAGTACTTCTTGCCTTCGAAGCGCACCAGGGTGTAGTCGAGATCGGGATGCAAGGCGATGGCCATGTTGGATGGCAGGGTCCAGGGCGTGGTCGTCCACACCAAAAGCGATTCCTCCCCGTCCGTCTCGGCTTCGCCGTGCATCTGCACGGCTTGATCGTGCGCCCGCAGGATCTGGCCGCGCTCCGCTTCCAGGGGAAACGTCAAGGTTACGGAGGGATCCTGGCGATCGCGATAAGCCTGGTTGACCTCGAAATTGGAAAGAGAGGTAGCCAGGGCCGGCGAATAAGGCTGGATGCGGTAGCCCTGGTAGATGAGGCCCTTATCGAAGCATTGCTTGAAGACCCACCAGACCGATTCCATGAAGGAACGATCCATGGTCTTGTATTCGTTGTCGAAGTCGACCCAGCGCCCCATGCGCGCCACGGTCTTGCGCCACTCGTGCGCGTAGGTGAGGACCTTCGCGCGGCAGGCCTCGTTGAACTTGTCCACCCCGAAGTTGATGATGTCCTTCACGGTGTGGAGGGAAAGCTGATCCTGGATCAGGTTCTCGATGGGCAGCCCATGGCAGTCCCAACCGAAGCGCCGCTCCACGCGGTAGCCCTTCATGGTCCAATAGCGGGGAACGATGTCCTTGATGGTGCCGGCCAACAGATGCCCGTAATGGGGCAGGCCGGTCGCGAAAGGCGGCCCGTCGTTGAACACGAAGGGCTTCCCCGCGGGACGGTTCGCGACGCTTTTCCGAAAACTCTGGTCCGCTTCCCAAAGCTTAAGGATGCGTTCTTCCATCGCGGGAAAAGACTGGCTCTTATCGGGGTTCCGGAACATGGGCTCTCTGTAGCGAAAGGGGAGTCAATTTAGCAATAAGCGGCGGGAAAGTCTCCCGGGAAAGGGCGTTTGGGGCCTGCCGGTAGCCTGCGGGATACCGATTCCCGGGTAAGAAGCTTCCGTTAGGGACGCTTAGGCTTCCGCCGCCAGCGCCCGCACGAGTCGCGCCAGATTGGGCTCCGCCTCCGCGGCCACGCGCATGATGGCGGGGATGTCGATGGGCTTGAGATCATCCGGATCGCAGGCATCGGTAATGAGGCTGATGGCCGCCACCTTTAGGCCCGCATGCACCGCGGCGATCACCTCGGGAACCGTGGACATGCCCACCGCATCCGCGCCTAACACCCGCAGCATGCGGTATTCGGCCGCCGTCTCCAGGCAGGGCCCGCTCATGCAGGCGTAGACGCCGCTTCGGAGCCGGAGGCCCAGCCTCGCGCCGGCGTCCGTCAGCTTGCGGCCCAGGATCCGATCATAAGGTTCGCTCATATCCGGAAAGCGCGGGCCTAGGGCCTCGTGGTTCGGCCCGATGAGCGGATTGGTCCCCAACAGGTTGAGATGATCGGTTATGACCATCAGATCGCCCGGATGGTAACCGGCGTTCACTCCCCCCGCGATATTGGTGATGATGAGGATTTTCGCCCCCAGGGCCCGCAGCACCCGGACGGGGAAGGCGATGTCCTCCATGGAATGGCCTTCGTAGTAATGGAGACGGCCCTGAAGCATGGCCACTTCGCGCCCTTCCAGCCGGCCCGTGATCCACCGGCCCGCATGGCCTTCCACCGTAGGGCGCGCGAAATGGGGAATGTCCGAATAGGCGATTTCGGCCTCGGCACGGAGATGCCCGGCCAGCGGGCCCAATCCCGTTCCCAGGATGATGCCGATTTCCGGATTTCGGGGGGCGCGGTCCGCGATGTAGGCCCGCGCCGATTCGATCTTTTCCAGCAAGCCCGCCATGACCTCGATCCTTCCGGCCCATCCTCGCCGGCCACGCCGGGCCGGTGCCGAAGGAAAGGCTAGCAATCCCCGGGCGGAATGCGTTTGGCGCGCGCCGCCCTTGCGGGAAAGGCTTGCCTTAGACCCGGCGGCGCAGGCGCCGCAGCTCTTTTTCCAGATCGCGCACCTGGCCCTTGATGGCAAGCAACCGATCGATCACCGGCGTAAAACGCTGACCGCGCTTGGCGCGGGGATCATCCTTTCCCGTGAGCCAATTCCGCAGCGCGATATAGCTCACCTTGAATTGGCGTTGGGCGGCGGCGATGCCCCCGCGCCCGTGCTTGTTGTCGTACTCCTGGACATAGCGCAATACCCGTTTCTTCTGGTCCGTAGTGTAACGGTTGCCGGTAAATCCCTGCACTTGCCTCATGGATGTTCCGATTGCGATTGTGTTCTGCATGTCTGGCCCTTCCTGCAGCGGCCCCTCGGCCGGGTGGGTTATAAGACCTGACCAAACAAATTAATGGCAATGCGCTTCGCAAGTTTTTTTTCAAGGATTGAACGGCCGCCCAGGTTACCTTTTAGGGGCATTGGGCGCCTGCGGTCCGCGTCCCGGCCCCGACGGCAGGCCCGGCGCGAAGGAGCCCCATGTCCCGCCTCCCTTTGCATGCTTGTCCTGGCGTCCCCTTCCCTCGCCGCCAACCCTACGATAGCGCAAGGCGGTATTCCCACCTACACCTGGCATTGGAAGGATCCCGGCAAGACGGTGGAAACCTTCCATTCCCCATCCTCGGGTAATCCCCCCAATACCTCTTTCGATCTGAGCAAGGCCTGCGCCGATACCATTCACTAATTTAAATGGTCTTGAGAACCTGATCCGGGTATGGGTCACCGACGAGTCCGCGGACGCGGGCGATTGGTATCCGGGGGACGCCTACGTCGATATCGTAGGGCGGCACTACTACTATCCGCGCATCGCCAACCACGGTTCCCTGGCGGCCTCCTTCGAAAAGGTGAAAGATCTCTTCGGCGGGACCGGGCGCATGGCAATACCGCCCCGGATTGGAATTCAATCCTGAACAATCCTTACGTGCTCACCTTGGATAAGATGCCGGGATGGGACAAGGTCATCGTCGGGCTGGGCCGCGAGGAGGCTTCGGGAGAGGCCGGGGTCTACCAGGTCCCGCCAGCCTCGGGAACGGCGACGCCTATTCGTCGCCGGGGGCGATAATTTCGCCATAAGGGTCCAAGAGTTTCGCCATGGGGATACTCCGGTCCCGCCGTGAACGAGTATCTTCGTCTGAAGCATGTCCGCCCTTCCGGAACCCCGACCCTCCCCCGCGCGTTCCTCCGAAAGGGGCAAGGTCCAACGCGAACTGGCCGCGCTCCTGGCGGACATCGCGGAGGCCCGCGCCGATTTGGGCCGCCAGGCCGAGTTCCTACGCTCCCTCCATCATCGCCTTGATCGGGAACTGAGGCCTTGGGAAACCAAGCTGTCGGCCTCCCGCCGCGAGACCTTACGCATCCTGGGGCGGCAATACCGCGCCGGGTGGCTCCCGCGCCGGGACGGCGAACGCTTGCGCGAGGCTTTGCGCGGACTGGCGGATGAATTGGAAGCCGGCTTCGGCTTGGACCTTTCCGCCGAGCGCCGGGAATTCCTCGATCCGATCGGGACGGGCCCGTCGGATGGGGCGGCCCGATCCGGGGCGGAGCGGGACAATCGCAAGACCCGTCTGGAGGCGTTGCGGCTGGCGATCGGCAACGAGAGTGGACCTATGCAAGCCGCCGAGCGGGAGAAGCGGGACCGGATGGATACGCTGCGGAAGGCTTTGCGGGACAAAAGCGATAAGACCGAGACGGAGACCGCGGCGGCGCCGGCGGAAGCGCCGAAGGAGCCCTCCGCCGCGGGCGATATCCGCGCCCTGTATTTGCTTTTGGCCCGGGCCCTGCATCCCGACAAGGAGTCCGATCCCGCGCGGCGCGAAGCCAAGACGGCGTGGATGCAGAAGGTGACGGCGGCCTACGGGGCGCGGGATCTGGCCAAGCTGCTGGACATCCTATCACAGGATCCGCTCGGCTCGGTGGGACCGTACCTGTCGGCGGCCCCGGTGGCGGTGGTGAAGGGATTCGCGAAAAGGTTGCGTAGGGAACTGGCCGCGCTGCGGGCCAAGGCGGAAACGGGACGCACCGGCGTGCATGCCTCGCTGCGCCGGTTCCTGGGGGCGCAGGGAATCAATGAAGGCGAAGTGAAGCGCTACGCGGCGGAGCTGAAGAAGGAGGTGCGCTTCGTGAAGGAGCGCAACGAATGGTATCGGGAGCGATCGGGGGTGGAGGAGATGCTCAAGGCGATGGGCGGGGATTGGCGGGGGTATTTGTGAAGACGGTCCGATTGCCCGAAGACATCCTCGCCGAGCCGGGCGGACATCCCGATGACCTTGCCTTTCGCGACTATACGGCCCCGATCGGCTCCTTCAAGGGCCGGAGCGTGTTGTCCCGGAACGCCATCAGCCTCGTGATTAGCGGCGAAAAGACCATCCACTTCGCCGAAAAGAAGGTGGAGATCAAGGCCGACGAGATCCACTTCCTCTCCACGGGTAACTGCCTGGTTACCATGGACATCTCCGAAAAGACGCCCTTCCGGAGCATCCTGGTCTCTTTCGGCCACGGAACCCTGGACGCCTTTTACCGGAAATACGCGCGGCGCATATCCGGCCTGGGGATCCCGGCCCGCAACCCCGATCAGCCTTTCCTCGCCTTCAAGAAGGATGCTTTCGTCGACGGTTTCATCGCTTCCCTGGATATCCTCCTTAGGGGTGGAGCCAAACCTTCGGCGGAAATGAAATCGCTCAAGTTCGAAGAGCTGATGCTGTACTTGCTGGAAAAGCATCCCCGCCGGCTCCTGGCCTTCCAGGCTTTCAAGAGCAAGGATCCGGAGGATTCCCTCATCCGCATCGCGGTCGAAACCAATGTCACTTCCCGCATCGGCCTGGAAGAGCTGGCCTACCTTTGCAATCTGAGCCTTTCCACCTTCAAGCGACGCTTCCTGAATTTGTACGGGGAACCGCCCAACCAATGGATCCAGCGGCGGCGGATGGAAATCGCCCGGAGCCTGCTGGAGCGGGGCCGGGAAAAGCCCAGCGAAATCTACCATAAGGTGGGATACCGCAACCATTCCAGCTTCACCTCCGCCTTCAGGCAGAGCTTCGGCATGACCCCTAAGGATTTCCGGTCCCGGCGAATGGACGTTCCGCGATAGTTTTTGGACCAAGGGCCTAAACTTCGCGGATCCGGTTGGAGGTAATTTCCCTCGCAACCAAGGAGACCCCATGCCCTCGACCCCCGGCCGCAACAAGGAAATCGTGATCCGTTTCAACGAAGAATTCATCGGGCAGGGGAACCTGCGATCGTTCCGGGAATTGGTCGCCGAAGACCTGGTCAACCACTCCGCCCCGCCCGGGGCCCCGAACGGGCCCCAGAGCATGGTCCACTTCATCCTCGAAGTGCTGCGCAAGGGCTTCCCGGACATCCGTGCGGAAATCCTGGACCAGATCGCCGAAGGCGACAAGGTGACGACCCGGAAGGTCTTGCGGGGCACCCATAGCGGCGAATTCCTGGGCGTCGCGCCCACGGGCAAAACGGTCGCCATCAACGTCATCGATATCATCCGGTTGCGTGACGGGAGATACGTTGAACATTGGGGCATAGGCAACCTCGCCGACGTGGTCGCCGGACTCCGGGGCGGATAAGCCGCGCCCACCCGCCGGTCCCGCACGCCCACTCTACCGCGAAAGGCACGTAGGGCTTGATCGCAGGCGACGAGAATTCCTTTTTGGATTTTTGCCAACTATCCGGTTGGATTTAATCGCGGGAGGGAAGCATGCAAACGAGCAGGTTGGCCAAGCTTGGAATGGGCGCGGCGGGATCGGTTTTGGCGGGTATGGCGGTCCTATCCTGCCATTCCTTAAGCACCCGGGGAGCGCCGATCAACCCGGCCGTCCGGGAAACGCAAAGCGACTACGATCAATCCCTGAAGCCCCATGCCGATGAATTTTGGGAAACGGGTCGCGGGATTTTCCGGAACGAGACTTTCGGGAGCGAGGATTTCTGGGGCGGGAAGCTCCGCCTGCATGAGATTTTCAACGGGGAGAAGCATGGCGGCCAAGGCCCCGGGGTCACGCCCAGGCAAGCCTTGGCGCTGGGCCTTAAGGTGGACATCGGGCGGCTGCCCAGTATCCTTTTGTCCGCCCTGCAGGGCGGCCGGGTCAGCCTCGATGAGGGGAAAACGACGCTGGAACTGCTCAAATCCAATTCCGTAGTCGGGGTGAAAGCCTTCTTCGACGACCCCAAGGACGACATGCGCATGACCTCCCTCGGCATCACCTGCGCCCTCTGCCATTCGACCGTGGACGATCGTTTCCAGGCCGGCATCGGGGCGCGCCTGGACGGGTGGCCGAACCGGGATCTGAACGTGGGGGCCATCGTCGCGCTGGCGCCCAATCCGAAGCCGTTCCAGGATGCGCTGGGGATCGACAATGCCACCCTGGTCAAGGCCCTTAAGGCGTGGGGCCCGGGCCGATACGATGCCGAATTGATCCACGACGGCAAGGCGTTCCGGCCCGACGGCAAGACCGCGGCCACCCTCCTGCCCGCCGCTTTCGGTTTGGCAGGCATCAGCGTGCATACCTATACGGGATGGGGTTCGGTGACCCATTGGAACGCCTATGTCGCGGTGACCCAAATGCATGGCAAGGGAACCTTCTATGATCCGCGCCTGAACGATAAGGATCGTTTCCCCATCGCCGCGCGCACCGGCGATTGGAACCATCGCGATAGCGTCGATCTCGTCGCGCCCAAGCTGGCGGCGCTGAACTACTACCAACTCTCGCTGCCCCCGCCGAAGCCGGCGCGGGATACCTATGATCCGGAAGCGGCCAAGAGGGGAGCCGGGCTTTTCAACGGGAAGGCGGCCTGCGCCCGTTGCCATGTTCCTCCGCTTTACGCCGAGCCGGGCTGGCCCATGCACACGGCGCAAGAGATCGGCATCGACGACTTCCAGGCTTCGCGTTCGCCGGAAAAACGCTACTACCGGACCACGCCCTTAGGGGGGCTGTTCACCCGCCAGAAAGGCGGCTATTACCACGATGGGCGCTTCGCGACGCTTGACGACGTGGTGACCCATTATTCCGGGGTGTTGGGGCTGCAGCTTTCGGAAGGCGATCGGAAGGATCTGATCGAATTCCTGAAATCACTGTAAGAAAGCGAAGGCTCCTCGCCTTCCTCCCAAATCCTGCAACTTCGATCCGTGCCTTCGCCCGCATCTCTTACATCCTATAGTAAGATGGGCCGTCCGGCTCTGGACTTCGGTGGAACACCAACTTTCTTGTCTTAATGATGGAAGGGGAAGCGATAGGCGGGCGTCCCGGTCCAGCGCTGGTTTCGGCCCAAGGCGTTGAAGAAAAGCATTGCCCCGGAATTTTTACCGGAAAGCGATCCCGGCGGTTGCCTCGGTGCGATGGAAATGGGGTTGAGCAAGGACGCCGACAATTGACCGGTCCCCATTGTCGCCTTGCCGCCGGTCGCCTCCCAGAAATTGGATTCGCCCGTGCCATCGTCCCCGGGCCGGCAAAAGCGTTCCGCGTCGCGATCGATGGCGGACCAAGCCGAGTCGGACAAAGGTTTATCGGAAAGCACCACGATCAGGAGCCGGAAATCCTTTTGCGCCGCGGCGTAGCCCGGCGAGCGAGGTCCAAGTTCGGATACGATGCGGGTCGAATCGTAGCGGACGCGGGTATCCGCTTCCCAGGTAAAGGTGGAATCGTTATAGGCGGTGATGTCCCGGAATACGTCGAAGGGGGTAACCTGGCTCGCCGGCAGAAAGCCCGCAAGGTACAGTTCCATCTGCGAGTAGGGCTTGGAATTGCCCCCGTTGGCGAATGGCCCGAACGCATCGGCCTGATACCGTTTGGGATTCCCTCCCACGTTCTCCTTCAGGGTGCTCTGCTTGAAACCGCCCAGTTGACCGGGCGTGCTCCCGCCCGTGAAGCCCCAGTGGGGGCGATAATCCGGATAGATCGTACCGCCGCCGTTCCCGTCCGGCTCATAGGCCCCGGCCTGGATCCCGTAGTTCCCCCAGGTATGCATCAGCTCATGCAGGGACGGCCCGTAGGCCAAATCCTCGAGTTCGGCCAAGGCCATCACCGACTTCAAGCGCCCCGCAGAGCCGTAATCCCGCGTCCGATCGAATGCGCCGATGCCCAGGCCGACGGTTGCGTTCGCGATGGGAATGAGCTTTCCGTAGTAAGGGAATCCTGCCGGGATGACCGGTTCGTCCAGGATCAGGAAAATGAAATCGAAATCGTCCCGGAAGGTCCGATACAGTTCCTGCACCAGGGCGGGGCATTTCGCCCCATCGCTGAACCCGTCGTTGGCCTTCCAATCGGCGTACTCCGCCGGGCCCATCGTAAGCGATGCCACGCGTTGGTTGGGATGGATGGAAATGGGATGGGATTGGGCCCCGGCCGCTTCCGGGAAAATGAGAGCGGCGATGGCCCCGGCAAAAGCGGCCGCGATAGCCGCATCGGCGAACCTCGACCTCGGTAACACTGGCGCTACCCTTCCGGACCGTCGCATCCCATGTTGGTGGGAAAGGGCATCCCCCACGTTCTACCCGGTTACCAGATCCTGCCACTTCCGTCCGCTCGCTTCCGGACAAAGGACGGAATTGGAAAGCAATTGTCCACGCCTTCGCGTGACACCCTTCACAAACGGCCCATTACGGCGGTTCGGAAGCCTGGCCTGACTTTTGATCGGATCCATCCCGTAAGGCTGCAACCGCGAGAGGTCCAATGCCAACGATCACCATCCCCGCCGAGCCCGAAGCGATCACCATCGACCCCGCGCGCACCGCCTTGGTCATCATCGACATGCAGAGGGATTTCCTCGAGCCTGGGGGATTCGGCGAAACTCTCGGCAACGACGTCTCCCGGCTCCAGCGCGCCGTGGGGCCCATCCGCGATCTTCTCGAAAGAGCGAGGGACAAACGGTTGCTGATCATCCACACCCGCGAAGGCCATCTTCCCGATCTGAGCGACGCCCCCAAGGCGAAAATCGAACGCGGCGCCCCCAGCTTGCGCATCGGATCGCCCGGGCCCATGGGCCGCATCCTGATCCGCGGGGAAAAGGGGCACGCCATCATCGAGGAATTGAGGCCGCTGCCCGGGGAATACATCATCGATAAGCCGGGCAAAGGGGCGTTCTATTCGACCGGCCTCGGCACCTTGCTTACGGCCGAGCGGATCGAAAACCTTATCGTCTGCGGGGTGACGACGGAAGTGTGCGTGCATACGACGGTGCGCGAAGCGAACGATCGCGGCTACAAGTGCATCGTGCCCGGCGATTGCTGCGCCTCGTACTTCCCGGAATTCCACGACGCGGGATTGAAGATGATCAAGGCCCAAGGGGGCATTTTCGGCTGGGTCACGGACTCGTCCAAGGTATTGGCCGCCTTAGGCCAGCCCCGACAAGAACGCGTCGCAGCCTGATCGCGGAGCGCACTAAGACGGCTGCCGCGGAGAGCGCCTAAAGCAGGACGCCGCGCGAAGCGCCTGGAGATGGCCCCGATAACCCGTTGCCGCATTTTTCCTTTCCATCAACGACCCGGAGGACCCCACATGACCAGCGCAGCTTCCTCATCCTATTTCAAGCCCAGGCTCTGGGTACCCGGCGATTGGAACGCCCTGTTCGGTTTCGGGACCAATATCCTTGTCAACCTGCTCACCTTGAGCGGCCTGCTCATCTACGTGCTGCAAATGCCGAAGGAACTGGTCTTCGGGCGCATCCTTCCCGCCGCCGGCATGATGATGTGCCTGAGTACGGTGTACTATGCCTGGCTCGCCTACCGCTTGGCGAAAAGAACCGGCCGCTCGGACGTATGCGCGCTTCCCTCGGGGATCAGCGTACCCCACATGTTCATCGTCACCTTGGTGATCATGCTGCCCGTCAAGCTCGCGACGGGCGATCCCGTGAAAGGCTGGCAGGCCGGGCTGGTATGGGTATTCGTGCAAAGCTTCATCCTCATGGGCGGCGGTTACCTGGCGCCCCTGGTCCGCAAGATCACCCCCAAGGCGGCGCTGCTGGGGGCCCTCGCCGGCGTCGCCATCACCTTCATCTCCATGAAACCGGCGCTGGAAATGTTCATGACCCCCATGGTCGGCGTGGTCAGCTTCGCCATCATCCTAGTCAGCTGGTTCGGCGGAGTGAAATACGGCGGCATCCCCGCGGGGCTGGTCGCCATCGCGGCGGGGACCCTGGTGGCCTGGAGCTCCAACCTGTTCGGCCTGCACTTCGGGGGCATGAATGCGGAAGCCCTCAAGGCTTCCTTCGGCACCTTCGGCTTCGCGATCCCCCATCCCCAACTCGGCCTCATCCTGGGCGGCCTGCACTGGTCCTTCCTCAAGACCATCCTGGTCACCGCCATCCCCTTCGGCATCTATGATCTGGTCGAGGCCATGGACAACGTGGTCAGCGCGTCCGCGGCCGGGGACGAGTATCCCACCACCCGCGTGCTCACCGCCGACGGGGTCATCAGCCTGATCGGCTGCCTGATGGGCAACCCTTACATCAACGCGGTCTATATCGGGCATCCGGGCTGGAAGGCCATGGGCGGCCGCATCGGCTATTCCGCCGCCACCGGCGTCATGGTCATCGCCCTTTCGTGGTTCGGGATCATCTCGCTCATGACGGCGGTCGTTCCCGTGGTCGCCATCTCCCCCATCCTGCTCTACATCGGCATGCTGATCGGATCGCAAGCGTTCCAGGAAAGCCCGCATCGGCACGCCCCGGCCATCATCGTCGCCATCGTGCCTTCGCTGGCGGCCTGGGCCAAATTGCAGATCGACAATTCCCTCGGCGCCGTTTCGGGAATCCATCAAATCACCGCGGAAATGATCGCTTCCATGAAGCAGGTGGGGATCATGTACCAGGGCCTTTCCATCCTGGGCGGGGGCTCCATCCTCTCCGGCATCGTGCTGGGCGCGGCGACCATCTACATCATCGATCGCAAGTTCATGCAAGCGGCCGGATTCGCGGCTGCGGGATCGGTGCTGACTTTCTTCGGGCTGATGCACGGGGAAGAGGTCGGCGTCTTCGAGAACCCGTGGGTGGTGTGCGCCTACCTGGTGGTAGCCGCGGTGCTGTTCGCTTGCGGCCGCTTCTCCAAGGATCCCGTGACCAGGGCGGAAACGGCGGAGGCGCCTGTGCCGGAGCAGATGAAGGAAGACGTTCGGCTGGCGCCCGTCGCGGGAGCGGTGGCCTAGGGAGCGGAAGGGTTCCGCTAATCTATTCTTCCAAATCCTTGAGAGGAAGGATTTGCTTGAAGTGACGGACCGTCAGGATGAAGGCCGTTTCCTCTCTAACTTTGTAAACGATTCGGTAATTGCCGAACACGATTTCCCTTATGCTTACCGAATCCAATTCAGGTAGCACGCGCCCTGCTTTCGGAAAGTCCTTTATACCTTCGATTTTCCTCATTAGTCTATCGGCCCATTTGGCCGCATTCGCCGCACTGTCCTTTTCGATGTAGGCGTAGATTTCTTCCAACCGCCTATACGCGACATGGGTCCATTGAACCTTCATTTTTTGGTTCTTTTCCCGAGCATCTCCCTTATTTTCTCGTTGGAATATATCCGCTTGTTCTTGATGTCTTCTTCGGCTTCCGCCAAATCAGAGAGCAGTTCGATTTTATCCAGCAGAGCTTCGTACTCTTTGACGTCAAGAAGGACTGCCGAACTCTTCCCATGTTGCGTGATGACCAGAGGGCGTTTTGTCTTATTGACCTGATCAATCAAGTTGGTTGCATTCGCCCGAAACTCGCTGATGGGCTTTATATCCTTATCTAGCTCAATTCGCTCCATTTTAACCCCTTGTTGTACCATATATTGTACGTTTTACGGTACAAGGCGTCAATGGGTCTTTTAGCTACTTCACGGCCCAGATGCTGAAGGTTTCGTCGCTGGGGTTGCCGTTGGGATCCACGCAACGCACCTCGGTGGCGAGATTGGCGGTTCCGCTCCAACCGTTCACCGAGCAGAGGCTGGACGAATTGAAGGGGGAAACCTGTACGTTACCCGCGCGGGAAGGGAAGACCCCGCCCAAGCCGTTGAAGGTCAGGTTCCAGATACCGGTGGAAGGATGGGTCACGGACACGGTGCCTGCGGAGTTGGTGGCGTTCGCCGTGCTGCCGTCAGGGAAGACGAGGGCATAGCCCAGGCCCATATTGCCGTTCGCGGGCATGGGGCCGGTGATGGAGACCGTGAAGCTGGCGTAGGCGGTGCCGGTGGCGAATCCCGGCGGAAAGCATTCGACCAGCGCATCGTAATCGCCCCCAACGCTCATTCCGCTGGAGCCTACCGCGCAATGATCGGTTGTTGTGCCTAGACCGGTCACCAGGATTCCGTCCGCAGAGCCGATGGCGGTCGACAATTTCCCGAAGGTGATGTTGTAGAGTCCGTGGGTGGTGGGATAGTTGTCGGCTTGGCGGGCCGAGGCGGTCCCGCCGGCGGAGTTGTACCAGACCGTCGGCGAAAAGGTGGGGGAGGAGGCGATGCGCATTTCCGCGTAACCGAAGGGCGCCTGCCGGGGCGGATACAGGGCGAAGGAGAACTTCGAATCCGTGTTGACGCCCGCGGAATTGAAGCAGATCACCTGCGTCGTAAGGCCGGCGGCGGTGGTGGTCATGCCCGTGGTTTTGCAATACCCGCCCCTGATACCGAGGGGCGTCACATTCGCCGCGCCCCTGGCGATGGTGCCGTCGTCCATGCCGTTGAGTACCACAGTGTAGAGGCCGACGCCGGCATGGGTGACGGTTACCGCACCTCCCGAGCTGGCGAAGGACGACGAAACATGGACGACCGCCGAATCGTCCATTACGAAATAGGCCAGGCGCAGCGGCGGCGGCTTGCGGTTCACGGTCACGTTATAGGTCTTGTTCACCGTGCCGTCTTGCGAGGTCACCGTGACCGAAAAGGCATTGTCGCCCTCGATCAGCGGGGAGGCCGGCGAGCTCTGGCCCGAGATCACCACGTGGTTTCCGGGATTCACGACCACGGTGGAACCCGTGGCCGCGACGGTGGGGGTGAGCGAGAAATTGGCCAAGCCGTTGGCCACGGTATCGGCGTAATTAATCTGGGCGGAGGAGAAAGCCGGGCTCAGGCTGCCGCTGCTGGGAACCAGAGAGGACAAATCCGCGTTCGCAGGCGCGCGCGTGATGGTGACCGTATAGGTCTTTTTCACCGAGGTATCCTGCGCCGCCACGTTAATGGTGACGGCGTTGGTCCCGACGATGAGGCTGAGGGTTCCCGAGGCGGTTCCGGAAGCCACCGCGGTGCCGTTCACCTTGATGCTGGAGCCGGCCGCCGACGCGGTCGGGGTGGCGGTAACGCTGAGGACCGAATTCGCGACCGTTGCCGTATAGGCGATGGTGGCGGATGCGAATGCGGGGCTCAAGGTGGCCCCGGAAACGACCAGAGCCGACAAGGTCGCGTCCACGTTGGCGGCCCGGGTTACCGTTATCGTGTAGGTCTTGGTAGTGGTTCCATCCTGGGCGGTAACTACGACGCTGATGGCGTTGGCCCCGACGATCAGGTTGACCGCCCCCGAGGCGGTGGCGGAGGCCACGGCCGTCCCGTTCACCTTGACGGTGGATCCCGTTCCCGCCACGGTGGGAGTGACCGTGAGGCTGGCGGTAGCGTTGGATACGGTGGCCGTATACGCGATGGTGGCAGGCGCGAATACGGGGCTCAAGGTTCCCGCGGAAAGGGCGAGAGCGGAAAGGTCCGCATCGGCGCCGGCCGCGCGGGTGACGGTGACGGTGTAGGATTTGGTCGTCACCCCGTCGGCGGCGGTCACGGCGACGGTGATGATGGTCGAGCCCACGGTCAGGGTGATCGCGCCGGAGGCCGAACCGGATGCCACCGCCACGCCGTTCACTTTGATCGCGGACCCCGCCGCGGCCGCGGCGGCGGTCACTGAAAGGCTGGAGACGGCGTTGGCCACCGAAGCGGTATAGGCGGCGGTCGCGGGCGCGAACACGGGGCTCAGGGTCCCCGCCGACAGCGCCAGGATCGCGAGATCGGCATTCGGGGCGCTCCCGCGGGTGACGCCGATGGTGTAGGTCTTGGTGGTGATCCCGTCCGGCGCGGTCACCAGGACGGTGATGGCCGTGCTTCCGATATCGAGGGTGATGGCCCCCGAGGCGGCGCCCGAGGCGACCGCGGCGCCGTTCACCTTGACGAGAGAGCCGGCCGTCGCGACGGTGGGGGTGACCGTAAGCGATGACACGGAGTTGGCCACCGAAACCGTATAAGCCGCGGTTCCGGCCGCGAAGGCGGGCGACAGGGCGCCGGAGGAGATCGCGAGAGCGGATAGATCGGCGTTGCCCGAGGGCGTTACGGTGACGTTCACCGTGGCGGTGGTGGTTAAACTGTCATCGTCCATGACCCGGAAGACGCAAGGCAAGAGGCCCGCGGTGGCGGGGACCTGGAAGGAAGTATCGCCCTTGGATGCGACCGTAAACGGGCCGCTCCCGATCTTCCACTCCATCCGGATCACCTTCCCCATCCCGTCCGAAGCCTTGCCATGCAGGTTCACGGTCCCGCCCACGGGAAGGCTGGTGTCCTTGCCGGCATCCGCCTTGGGGGGATCCAGGACCACGATCACCCGGGCCTGCGCCGAAGCGGACTTGCCCGCTTGATCCTGCACCTGCAGCGACACCGTATAGGTGCCGGTATCCGGATAGCGATGCCCGCCGTGAAGGGCCGCGCTGCGGCCGCTCAAATCGCCTTGCGAAACCGATTTGCCGTCGCCCAGGGGGTCGAAGCTATACGATTTCAGATCGGCATCCGTCGCCTGCGCTTGCGCCAGGAAGGCTACGGAATCCTTGATGGAAATGGTGGTGTCGCGCGGCGAAAAGGACGGTATGGTAGGCGCCTTCGAATCGTTCACCGTCACGAGGACCGTTTCCTCGTCCGTAAGGCCCCTATTGTTGGTCACCCGGAACACGCAAGCGATCACGCCCGGGGTGGTGGGCGCCGTGAACGTCACCGTCCCCGAATCGGAGGCGGTCGAGAAACTTCCGGTCCCGATCTTCCATTCCCGGAGCACGATGGTCCCCGAGGAATCGGTGCCGGTGCCTTGCAGGCGGACCAGAGCGCCCGCCGCCACGGATTGGGCCGAACCCGCATGGGCCTTGGGGCGATCGAGCTTCACCGCGACCTGGATCGAGCCGGTGACGGAGGCGCCGGCCGCGTCGGTGATGCGCAGGGAAGCCTTGTAGGTCTTCTCATCGGCGTAAGCGAAAGCGCCGCTCAGGGTGGCGGCATTGCCTTGCAGATCCCCGGACTGATCGAACTTGCCGTCCCCGTCGAAGTCCCATGCGAAAGACTTAAGCGCGGTTCCGCCGCCCGAAACCTGGGCGGAGAAACGCACCGTGTCGCCGACGACGGCGGTCGCCGGCGTGGCCGATAAGGAATCGATGGCAGGAGCGGTCGCGCCTACCTTTATATGCCGGGAGGCCGTGGCGACGTTTCCTTCGCCGTCCCGTACGCGCACGCGGACTTGGAAATCGCCGGTCACCGGAAAGGCCTTCGCCGGGGTGGAGAACAGGGTTTGCCCCGCCGTCCCCGCCGCCGAATCCTCGTATTTCCCGTCGCCGTCGAGATCCCAGGCGAACGCGGCGACATCGCCGTATTCCTGGGTCACCTTGACCTGGAAGGACACCCTCGCGCCGGCCGCCACCGTGGTGTCGGAGCCGAAATCGAGCGCGGGCGCATCGACCGCCACCGTCACCGAGGAGGCATCGAAAGCGGTGTCGCCGGAACTCGCGCGGACATAGGTCACGCCCGCATGCACCGGCGTCAGCACGCCGGACTGCGAAACCGTGGCCACGGAAGGGTCCCCCGTCGACCAGGAAAGGTCTTTCCCCCGCCAGGCCTCCGGCGGCTGGGCTTCCAGGGCATAGGTCCCGCCCCCGACGTAAAGCCGTACGTTGTCCGGTCGGATGTCCAGGGAGGTTACCCGCGGCGGATGCAGCCGATCGATCGGGATTTGCACCTGCATGGTGCTTTGCGTACTGCCGTTGTAGTCGCGCTTTTCCTCGTACACCAATTGGCCCGCCTGGAAGCCTTGGATGGTGAACTCGGCGGCGCCGCCGTCGTAACCCTGGGCGGGCAAACGCTGGAGGGTGTCCAGGCTCGCCAATTTCCCGTCGAATAGGGTATCCGTTCCCGACGACGCTTTCAGCACGATGACGACGCGATCCGCGCGCAGAAGGGCGGTGTCCACGGTGATGGCCATGGTGGTGCGGCCCGGCGGAGCATCGGCGAGATGGCAAGCCAGCGGGAGGAGCGGGAGAAGGAAAAGGGTCAGGCGGGCGATGGTTTTTTTCAGATTCATCTCGTTAATTGGGGACGCGGTAGATCTTGTCGGGGGCGGGCGCCGGTTGGTTTTCGATAATGAAATAGGCCGTCGTCAATCCGGCGGCGACGGCAGCCGCTCCCCCCGCGATCCAAAAGCCGACATGGCCGTCCTTGCGGGGCTCCGTGGAGGCCGCAGCGGTCCGATCATTGGCGCGGGATGTGGCCGGGGGATCCTGGGGCAGCGCCATGCGGGCCGCATCGACGCCGAAGTTTTGCTGACGGGCCAGGAATTCCTCGCGCACCTTGTCGAAGATGCGATCGATCTCGTCGCTGACGTACATGTCCACCAGTCTGGCCGAAGGCAGCAATGCCAGTAATCGGTACATGTAGTACTTGCCTTTCTCGCGCGTATCGGGATTGGCGGTATAGACCACGGCCAGGTGTTTGGCGATGAACACGCTATCCTGGAGGCTGTAAGTCTTGTGGGAAGACATAAACGCTTCCAGCGCGTTGGTGACCTTTTCGAAGTTGCCGTCGTTGTAGTCCGCGTGGATTTTCTTCTGATCCAGGGCCGCGACCACCGCGGGGCTGGAGGCGGATTGGGACGGGGAGGGGGATGGCGCGGATTGGCCGGGACGCCAGGCCAGGAAGGCCAACAGTAACAGGTAGGATGTTCGCATCCGGGGAAACTTAACTAACTGGGCTCGTCCTACCATTTACTTGGGCCCCCCGCAGCGCGCCGGGATCAGGCACGCTGGGAGCGTTAGACGCTTCGGAAGCGCGGTTTGCACCACCCAATCGGAATCGATCGATTAATTAATCGGGATTCCGCTCAAAACAGGTAACGGACGTAACTCCGGTCCCCCACGCGGATGAAATAGACCCCTCTGCCCAGTCCCGCGGGCAACTCATACAACCCTTCCCCCAATCGACGCAGGGATATCCGCCGTCCATCGCGGGAAATCAGGCCGACCTCTGCCGATCCTTTACCGGGCCCGATGGCGACCTCTAGGCGGCGGCCTTGCAGGCGTACGGCGTATCCCGCGGGCAGCGCCCCGTGCGGGCGAATGGCCTCCGCGGGAGGGACAGGCAGCGGCGGCATGGCCAGGATCCATTTTTCCAACAGGGCGATGGCGGCGGGATTGACTTCGAAAGTGGCGACCGGGGGCATCTGATCGACGCCGCCGAAATCGCCGGGGACCGTATTGCGCGTCTTCTGGCGTTGCAGCAAAACCGATTTCGAGGGATAGCCGGCGATGATCAGCTTGGCGGCGATGACGAGCGAATCCTTGCGCAGGGGATTGTGGAGGGTATCGGTCACCGGCCAGAACTCCGGGGCGATGGTATCGACGCCGTGGTCGGAGCCCACCCAATGGTCGCGGAATTCGATGTGGGGCGTCATGTTGAAATAGTCATAGTTCAATTCGGTGCTGTTATAGGCGCCGAGCCAGCCCCCGCGCGTGCCATGGCAGCCGGAGCAGTTGGCGCCGATGTAGGATCGGGCGCGCACGTCCAGGCTTTTCCACTTGTCGCTGGTGAACGCGCTATCCTCGAGGCCGCGCCAACGGGGGGCCGTTTCCCACGTGGCCGGTTTCACGCCGTTCAGGACGCCTTGGGAAATCAACCAATCTAATTGGTTCATGGCGGGAACTTTGGGGGCGGGGCGGTTGAGCTGGGCGGTGAAGAACCCCAGCACCGAGCGTCCATGCACGGTATCCGATTGGTTCGACAAATGGCACCGGTCGCAAACGTAACGGCTCGGGAAGGACCATTTCTTCATGCGCGAGGCTTTTCCCAGGCCATCCGGGTAGAAGCGGATCTGGTCGTCGCTGCCTCCCGGCGGCAACAAACGCGCTTCCTTCTGGTTCGCGTCCCACTTATAGCTGTACCCGTACCACTTGTCCGTCAGGGTGATATGCCCGTCGGTCGAATCCCAGATTTGCTTCTTCAGGTAAAGGATGCGCGTTTCCCACAGCACCCGGGTATTGGTGTCCCCCGGCACCGTATCGATGGCGAACTCCTTGACGAACACCGTGCTGTCGGGATAGCTCCAATAATCGTCGTCGACCCTGAAGCCGATGGTTTTTCCGGGCTTCACGATGACCCAACGCTTCTTCTTGGCGTCGTCGCTCCAAAGCGGCGTATTGACCTCGTAGTATTTGGCTTGGCCTATCAGCGCCGCGTTCTTTCCCGGCGCGCCCGGGTACAGCCCCGTCGCGGTCAATGTCTTGGGGATGGTGGCCGTATCCTCCGGGTTCCAATACCTGAAGCCGGCGGGAGACGCGGCGACCGTGGCGCGCGCGGCCAGGGCCGTCATGGCGGAAAGGAGAACGAGGGCCCGGAGAGCGAGGGCGGCGGGAAAGCCTGCGGGCATGGTGAGCTCCTAGGGTGGCGGTTGATCGATGTCCACATCGCGGGGACATCACCGATTCTACCCTTAAAGGAGCGCATGGGCGGATATGGCCCGCCTGGTAGCGCTCCCCCACGGAGAGCGCTCTCGCGCGGAGAGCGCTTTACCGCCTAATCCGGAATGGGTTTCCCCGGCCTCAGCTCCGCGAGGAATCTACCGCAGGGAATGCAGCGGATTCCATCATGGATAAACCTCTCCGCGCCTTGGTGAAGAAGGTAACGCTTCGCGATCGGATACTCCTCCCCGATGGAAATCAGTCCAGAAAAATCCTCCGGGCGGATCCGCTTCGAATTCTTGACTTCGAAGGCATGCATGCCGTCCTTGCCGTAGACGATGAAATCGACTTCAGTGCCAGCCCGGGTCCGCCAGTAGGAAAGCGAGTGCTTGTCCCCGCTGTAACCGATCCACGCGCGCAGGTGTTGGAAAACCATGCCTTCCAAGGCCGCGCCCTCCACCATCCCCGGATCATCCAAAGGACCCGTCGGCCTGAGGCTACGGAAAACGCCCGTATCGAAGTAATAGAATTTGGGGTGGCTGGCCAAGGCCCGCTTGGACCTTTTCTGGAATATCGGTAAACGATGGCCCAGCATCAAGTCTTCCAAAACTTCCAGATACCCTTCGGCCGTTTTCTGGCCCACCTGGCATTCGCGGGCCACGTGGCTAAGGTTCAAGATCGAACCATGCGAAAAGGAAATGGCCTCCAGGAAGCGGGCGAAGGACCCGATGTTCCTGACCAATCCCTCCGCCTGGACTTCTTCCTTGAGGTAAAGCGCGGCGTAGGAAGACAGAGTGCCTTCAGGATCCTTGGCGTTCATCACCAAGGGCACGAGTCCGCTTTTCAATGCCTTTTCCAGCACGAATTTCTTCCCCAATTCGGCGGCCATGAACGGATGAAGGTTTCTCACCAAGGCACGTCCCGCAAGCAAATCCACTCCGGCCCGTTTCAATTTCCGCGCGCTCGACCCCGTCATGATGAACCGGATCCGTTTGTGACTTTCCATCAAGGAGTGGACTTCGTCGAGCAAGGCCGGCGCCTTTTGGATTTCATCCAGTACGACGGTATCGGTCCCGGGGCTCCCGGCTACCAACTCCCGCAGCTTTTCGGGGTTGGCGGTAAGGGAGCGGAATAAATCCATCCTAAGAAGATCCAGGTATAAGATCTTCTCCCCGAAATGCTCGTGGATCCAGGTGGATTTACCCGTGCCCCTGGGCCCGAACAGGAAAAAGCTCTGATCGGGAGGAGTTAAAAAACGAGATACTGTTTCCATTTTGAGTCTAATTTTAGAATATCTATCTCTAAATTGCAATTAAGAAAAACAAGAGGAGATCCCCATTTGGCGCATCTTGAACCCGCCTTTATCGAGGTGAAGTTGCGAAATCCGGAATGGCAAGCGTCCAAGGGACATGCGCCTATTTCTATCTCTCTCTTTCGTTTTTTGCGCCGCGCTCGCGGCCTCGCTGGCCTCCGCCGAGACCGATAAATCCCTTCCGGTTACCCAGGGCCAACTCAATCGGGTCCGGCCGGTGTTGGCCGTCCTCCCGTTCAACGACGCCAATGCCAGGGCCAAGGAATACGGATACGGCACCACCTTATCCGCCATGCTGGTGACGGAGATGCGCAACCATTCCAACTTCACGGTCCTGGAACGATCCAAGATCGCCGAGGTCCTGGGCGCGCAAACCTTATCGTCCTTGGGAATCACGCAAAGGCAAATCCGCCAATTGGAAGCGGCCTATAAGGCGGAAGTGGTCCTGACCGGCGACGTCGCCTATCTGGACGGCGGATTGGAAGTGGACGCGCGTCTCATCTCCACGGGCACGGGCGAAGTCGTGGCGGCGGCTTCCGGGCATTCCGGCGCCGACAAGGATTTGCGAGCGCTGGTGCAACTCCTGTCCGGGACCATCGAGAAGAAATACCTCCGGCAATGGATGGGTTCCATCACCGTGGCTTCCCAACCCGTCGAGGCCGAGGTTTTCCTGAACGGCGATTTCGTGGGCAAGGCCAATCCCAACAGCATCCTGAGGCTGGACGATTTGTTGGGCGGCCGCTACCGCTTGGAGCTGGTGGCGGCGGGCTACCAAAGCTGGATCGATACGGTGGGGGTGAGCCCCAAGACCCAGGTGTCCATCAACGCTTCGCTTACCGCCTTGCCGGGCAACCTGGTCGTCAATTCCCAACCCGTGGACGCGGCGATCTTCCTGGACGGCAAGCCCATGGGCAAGACGCCGCGGGAAATCAAGAACGTGGCCGAAGGGGAGCACCATCTTCGCGTCGAGCTCGCGAACTTTTATCCGTCCGAGGAAAAGGTTTTCGTGAACCGCGGGCAAAGCACGCAGTCCAACGTCCAGTTGAAGATCAAGATGGGCTTCCTGGACGTATCGACCTTGCCGGCGGGATCATCCGTCTCGGTGAACGGCCGCTTTTTCGGGAAGACGCCCCTGAAGGTGGACAAGGTCGAACCGGGCAAGGTTTCCGTGGAAATATCCTCGGGCGGCTACCGTCCCTTCCAAGAAACCTATAGCGTTAAGCCCAGCGACACCATCATCATCAAGGAGGATCTGAAACTGCAAACCGGCCTTCTTACCGTGGTCTCCACCCCCAGGGTGGTGCGCGTGCGGCTGGATGACGGCGGCACCATCAGGGATTTGGGGCGCACGCCCGTGGTCAAGGAAAGCCTGAACATCGGCCATTACAAGCTTCTGCTCGACATGGACGATTATTACTCCAAGGAGACGCCCATCGACATCGTCACCGACGAGGAGACCCGGGAGGAAGTCAAATTGGATCAGAAGCCGGGCCATTTGCAGATTGTCTCGGAGCCGCATACGGAAATCCTGGTGGACGGGGCCTTCAGGGGATACACCCCGGCCGATCCCGTGGCCCTGCCGGAGGGCGAATACACCGTGACCCTCAATTCCTTCCACGGGACCTCCATCGGAAAGGTTTCCGTCAGCGCGGATCATGACACGGCCCTGCATCGCGGGTTCGCGAAAAGCAAAACCTATTTGCTGGGCGCACTCTTCTTCGTCGCTTCCATGGGAGCCTTGATCGCCTTATGAAAATGATCGCCTATATCCTGTCCCCCGCCCTGGCCGCCTTGGTCTGCCTTTCCCCGCTCGCGACGCGGGCGGACATGACCCGCTACGGCTTCACGGGAATCAACTACGTCCCCTCCGACGAGAAATCCTTCGGGCCGGATCTTTCCTCCGGCTATTTCATGGCCGTGAAGGATCAAGGCAACGTCTCGCGATACCCCGCCGGGCTCACCTTGATGGCCTCCTTGACCACCCTGCCGATCGAGATCGGCTTGAGCAACACCTACCGCATGGCCTCCGGCAGCGAGGACGGCGGCTTCTCTCCCCAGACCGCCGGCCCTTACATCCCCATCGTCCCGAGCATCAAGTACGCCCTGGGCGAAGCGCCCACCACTTGGGGCCAATGGCGCATGGCCACCGGCTTCGCCCTGCCTTACGGCGCCTACTTCGTGGCGGGCTTCCAAAGCACCTTGCCCTACGTGCAACCGCATGTCACCGCCGGCCTCAGTTCGCGGTACAACGCCTTCCATATTTTCGGGGGCGCGCAATTGCGCCTGGCCGATGGGAAAGGCAAACCCCTCCCCTTGTCCTTCACCTCCGATTTCGCGCTGGGGAATTCCCTGGAGCAACTCGATCGGATCGAAGAGCGGTTCTATTCCGTGGGCGTGCGCATGGATGCGGGGCAGTATTTGCAATTGGGCATGGTTTACCGCGTCGACAGCGGGTATCCCACCCTGGCGAATGATGGCTTCGTCGCCTTCTCCGTCACCGCCCATTTCAATCCCTTGTCCCGGAGAATGCCGTAATGCGGATTTTAATCTTCCTGGCCGCCATCGCCGTAAGCGCCGCGTCCGCAACGGAAAGCGTCTCGGCATCCGATCGGTTCGGCGGACCCATCAATGCCGGCGACGTCTTCCCGACCACCATGGAGCCTTTGCATCCCCTCAACCCCGCCGATTTGGCGCGGACCACGGAGACGACGGTCCAGTTCGGGATCCAAGAGGACGGCCGCAGCCTGATCCTCGGCTTGCCGAATTTCCAGCTCGCCATTTCCGGGCAAACCCTGGATTGGACCGATCCCTCGGGCGTAAGCGACTCCTACGACGCCAAGAAATACGAAATCGGGTACGGCCTCTCGACCGTGGATCTGGGGCTGACCGCCGAAGGCGCGGCCTCCGCAGCCTTGGGATTCAACCTACGCTACCTGGATTACCTGTCCCGCACCCGGGCCGACGCGCAGAAGACGGAAAAGGCCTACGCCGATGTCGGGTTGTCCGGCGCCTTCCGCAGGTTCCGCGCCGACTTCGCCTGCTTGAACCTGGCGCGGCTCGCGGGTAACGCCAATGGTACCCAACCCGGGAACGATCCCAGGGAGTACAATTTCGGTCTCGCCTATGGGCTGCCCTCCGATTGGATGGCCACCGCCCGCCTCGGCTTCCAGGATACGGCCAAAGGCCAATCCATCGTGGACGTGGGATTCGAGAAGCTCTTTTTCCGCAGCGTCACTTTCCGGATCGGTTCGCAACGGCGCTACGCCCTGGGCGACGGCGCCGCGACCGAGGTCAAGAGCTCCCTCTCCGGCGGGATTTGGTACCGCGTCAATTTCCTGGGGGAAGGCTACCGCTACCCCGAAAAGGACGGGGATTTGTTCAGCCTACCGACCTTCGTCCGCATGCTGAGGGACATCGAGGTGGGCGGCCTGGTCACCCTGACCAAGACGCCGGAGGCGACGGATAACCCATCGCAATCCAACACCTCCTTGCTGATGACCGTGGGGAAGTCCTTCTGATTCCCCGGAGGCCCGCCGCCGTGAGCGGGCCAATCATTTCCCAGGTAGCCGCGGCTTATGGCCGTAAGTATTCCCGCATCATTTTCCTGGCCCGATGCAACCGCGCCTTCACCGATTCCCGGGACAAGGAGAGCCGTTCGCCGATTTCGTCGATGGTCATTTCCTCGATGTCGCGCAGCAATACGATTTCGCGGTAGTTGATAGGCAGCGACTCGATGCAACTACCGATATCCAGGCGCAAATCCTCCATGGGCTTATTCGCGAAGCGCGCTTCGAATTCCGGCGTATCGATATCGGTCCACCGGAAAGCGTATTTCGCGAGCCGCGTGCATTCCCGCCGGACGATGGCGAACAACCAACCGGGGAAAGCCGCCAGCACGCGCAAGGTTCCCATTTGATGATAGATCTCCAGCAGGGCCTTTTGCACCGCCTCATCCGCATCCTCGGAAACGCGGCAGCTTCGGCGGGCATAGCGGCGGATATCCGGTTGCGCGGCGGCCAATAAGGAGAGCAATGCCTCCCGATCCCCGGCGCGCGCGGCCTCCAAGAGAGGCAAATCATAGGGTCGCGATGCGCGCATACCGGTTATTTTCCCTTATCCAACTTCCGCCCCGCCATGGCGCACATCGGGCAAAAGCCCACGAAGCCGGTCAGCAGGGCGACTGCGCCCATCGCGGCCAAGGCATAACCCGCGGGTGATCCTTTCAAAGCCCAAAGACCTGAAACCAGCATGGCTAAACCCAGGGTAATCCGGATTCCCCGCTCCACGCCCGGCACGTTTTTAACGTAAAACATACGCCCTCTTTCGGTTCGGACGCCGATCCATCCGGCGCCCGGGAAAGAGAGGAGGTGAAACCCGGATCCGGTTCGCGACCGGAAAAATATTTCCGTAGGACTAGGCTCAATGGCGGCGGCGGAAGCGAAGGCGGGCGCTATGGCGGCGGCCTCGGCGGCGATTTCGCATTTGTAAAGAACCCTTTCTTCGCGAGCTTCCGCACCACCGCGTCCCGCGTTCCGTTCCCCAGGTACTTCAAGGCGGCGGTCCCCACCGCCGCGAACTCCTTCGGGAAAGCCGCCCGGATCTCGGCCATGACCACCGGGTCCTCCCCTTCGAGCAGGAGGGTTTCCTCCACCCGCACCGTTTTCTTCGCCCGCGCCCATTCGCCGATCTCATGCGCCACGTTCGCCGGCAAGGCGTGCTTCGACATGGACTTCAGCGCCGCCAGCATCGACTCGGCCGTGCGGCCCCCGTGCGCGGCCGCCTGCACGGATTTCTTCTTGATCCGGAACACGTTTCCTTCCGACTCCGCGAAGGCGGCCAGTTCCACCTGCGCTTCCAGGGACTTCTCCAGCAAGGTCACCGTGAAATCGGCGCCCACCACGGCTACGTCCTTGCGGATTCCGGGAAGAGACCATTTTTTCGCGCGGCCGAAAAGCCATTCCCCCACCGAGGTAGGCAGGACGGCGATCCGGCCCGCGCCCGCTTCCGCGAACCCCAGCGCGCCAAAGCCGGCCAGCCGTCCCGCGTAGCGGTGCAGCAAGGCGGCATAGGCCTCCTCCGGGGCCTGCTCCCATGCGGCCCAACGGCCCTCCAATTCCGGATCGCGATCCGCATCCCGGAGGAACGGATTCGCTTTGCCCGCCGCGCTTTTCCAAAATGCCTGCCATTCCACCGGGCCGGGCAATGCGGCGAAGGCGCGATGCAACCATTCGAACAGGAGCGGCGTCGCCGCCTTGTAGGGGATGGGGTTGGCCCCGAAGTCCCCCAGGTAAACCAGGGTGTCGTACTGGGAAGGTTCGCCGCGGTTGCCCGGCGCGGCCGCCGCGAGCGGGACCACCTCCAGCACGGCCTTCAGCTTTTCCTCCCGCGATAGGGTAAGCCAGGCTACGCCCTTGGGCGCCGCCCCCAGCCGCCACTCCTTGCGCTTGCCCCCCAAGGTTTCCGCCAATTCCAGCCGCAGGATGAGCCATAAGGCCGGGCATGCGCGGTCCTCCGGCTGGAAACCGGTTTTGGGCAGCCAGGGAGGCAAGGGAATGAACTCCTTGGCCACCTTGCGATGATGGGCCAAGGGCACGTTCCATCCGTCGCTCAGGACGGGGGCCGGATGGTCCTGGAGGGACCGCAACCAGGCGTCGATATCGTCGAGCACGAAGGGCCGCCAGAAGGGATCGGGCGCCGGGGCCGTCTTAAGCACCAATTTTTCGGGTCGATGTTCGTCGGCGGCCTTGGGCGCCGCCACCGCGAAGCATGGGAGGAAATCCTCCTCCCGCCGGTATACGATGGCCAGGCCGAAGCCGACGGCCAGGTTCAGCAGATCGGCCGGTTCGAAGCTTCCCTTGGGATCCTCGAAAGCGCCCGCATCCAGGATGTAGGCGGCATCGCCTAGGCGGGTCGCTTGGAGAAACCATCCGCGCAGGAGCCGGAACTCCGCGGTCCCGAAATCATCGCCGCCGGGCACCCAACCCCCCATGGCCCGGATGAAAGTCGCCGGCGATTCGCTTTCCGCCAATCCGCGGCCGAAAGCGCCCTCCTTGAACCGTTTGACGTAGGCCTGGGTGGCGTACTCGTTATTCTGCCCCGGGCTCATCCCGGTCATGGCGTTGCGCTGCGCCATGGTCGTGGTCGCCTGCACGTAAGCGCGCAGGTCGGTGCCGTCCCGCCTCGACCAAGGCGCCAGCCTCTGGACGAAAGCGATCAGGTATTGGAAATCCGGCGTGGCCCGTTTTTGGCCCAGCCTGTCGGTGTCGAAGCAGAAGGCATCCAGCTCCGCGGGCAGGTTCCGGAAAGCGTACAGGGGATCATGGAAGCCATGGGGCATGCCGAGGGCGGCGACGCGTTGCGGCAGGGTAAGGGCGTGCCAACGCGGGATTTTCGGAAGCAGGTTGCGCCAATATTCGCGGGTGAAACCGTACATGGCTTTTATGGTAGAAAGTCGCCGGCGAATCGGATCGAGAATCGTAGGGCGTTCGGAAAGGAGTTACCTTAACTTCTACTTGATCCGTCTCACCTTTATTCACCGCACCCGCGCCGTGGAGCTTGGAATATCATGAATCTTAGGCAACTATCCCTCGTTATGGCTTTAGGTTTCCCTTTTACCTCCGTCTTCGCCGATGGGGTAAAACCCCCGGATTCCACCCAAAATACGGAAAAGGGCGATAAGATCGATCGCATGGCCGTTCAGGTCGATGAAATCCATAAGGATGTGGTGCAGAGCCCCATCGCCGATAAAAATTGGGGCGTTGAAGTCGATCCTTTGTACTTGCTCTTCTTCGATAAGGGCGGCGGATTTTCCGGCACGATATCCAATTTTTCCCTGAATCGCTCCGCGGAACTGGCCTTCCCCTTCACCTACGAGGCAAACTCCGATGACCAAAGCAGCCATGCCTTCACCATCGACGCCCAATACCGTTATTTCCTATCCGGCCGGCAAAAAGGGTTTTATATCAGCGGACTCACCCGCTTCCAAAACGCGAGCTACCACAATATCTTGGTTTTCGATTCGACCAACGGAGGGCGGAAAACCCTGAACCGGATGGGCGTGGGCTTCGGAATCGGGGGCAGGATTTTTTCCCGCATGGGATTGTACTGGGGTTGGAACGTTTCCCTGGGGAGATACTTCGTCGGCGACAAGGTAGGGGACGGCGACCTTCCGAGCCTTCCTTCGCTATGGATGAAGGATTTGATCCTCGACGTGGAGCTTCTGAAAATCGGTTTCGCCTTTTAACCGCGACTCCTTTTTATCACGGGCCCTTAGCCCGCCTCCTCATAGGTCCACACGTCGAAGCCGGAAAGCCGGTTCAGGCCGAAGGACATGGTCAGGGGCACGTCCGCCGCGTCCCTACCGCGCGCGATCAGGACTCGCCCGATGCGCGGGGTATTGTTGCGGGCATCGAAGGTATGCCATCTCCCGCCCAGATAGACTTCGAACCAGGCGCTGAAATCCATCGGTAAAACCACGGGCACGCCAATGTCCCCGAGGTAGCCAGTGCAGTACCGCGCGGGAATGTTCATGATGCGGCAGAACGCGATGGCCAAGTGGGTGTAGTCCCTACAAACCCCCACCGCTTCGCGATACGCTTCCGTGGCCGAACGGTTCGCCCGCGCCAACATGTAGTCGAAGCGGATATGCCGGTTCACGAAATCGCAAATGGCCTGCACCCGCGCCCATCCCAACGGCGTGCCATAGAAGAGCGGCTTAGCCACCTCGCGAAGTTCGCTATCGGTATCGCAATAACGGCTCGGGAGTAAATAGACCAAGGTTTCGTCCGGCAGTTCTTGCACTTCATGCTGCCGCGCGTTCCAAGCAAGCTTATCCGGTAGGCCGTCGTCCTCGACCGTGAAATCGTTACGGAAGGCGGTACGTCCCTGTGGTACGAAAACCCGGGCGCAGCGGTTGCCGTACAGGTCGACGTATTCGGTTATGGGCGTGACAGGAAGCACACTGAAGGATTCCCGGTTCCGGATATCCATCATACGGGAAGGGTGCAGGAATAAGGTGAGTACCACCGCGGTGGGCTCGGGATACTCAAAGCCTATTTCGAAACCGGCGCGTATCCGCATGGAATGAACCTAGTTTGATAGCCCTCCAATCCTCCCATGTTATTTCTTTCCGCCGTAAGATTCCGAGGCTGGACGATCAATAAAGCGCAGCTAAACGCACTTCCTGACATAAACCCCCTAACGGAAGGGGACGTGATGGGAATCATATCCCGATTTCCCTGCGGAAGTATCTTTCCCCTCCGACCATGCCCCCCGATTCCTTCTTTAAGCCCTTCAGCGAAATCGATAGGCGATTGGGTTCGGGCCCCCGTCCCCAAGCCGGCGACGCCGCCTCGACCGGGGCTGACGCGTTCGCGCCGGAAGGCGCTGCCCCCATTGCATCAGCGCCGGAAAAACCGAAACCGAAATCGGCCCGTCTTTTCAATCCTAAATGGGAGGCCGAGAAGGTCGGCTTCAACGAGGAGTCGCCGATCTCGGTCGAGGTGGAACTGCCTCCGGAGGTAGCCCATAAGAAGCGGGTCAGCTTCGAACTCTTCGCGAAGACCCCGAAAGGGCCCGAGCGCATTTCCCAAGGCGAGGCCATGGCCGAGGACGGGAAAGCGACCCTGAAGATCCCCGTATACATCCCGAACTTCCGGGACGAAGACGGGAACAATCTGCAACGGGTGGAGTATTACTTCATCGCGCGGCATTCGGAAGCGGAGCCGCTGGATGGATCGAAGGCGCCGAAGGTGGTGGATGAGATGGCGGATCGGGTCTTGGAGATGCATATCCTCCAGAACCTCACCTTCGCCACCGGCAAAAGCTTCATCCGCGCTTCGGAAGCCGGCGACCTCAAGGCCCTGGGCCAGGCGGTCCAGGATTGGAAGGCCAAGCATTCCGACTGCAAACTAGCCGTGTTCGGGCATGCCGATGCGGTGGGCGACGAAGGGAGCAACAAATCCCTCTCCGAACGCCGGGCCAAATCCGTGCAGGCTTATCTCGCCAAGGACGCCAAGCCTTGGGAAGCGCTCTACGGCGAAGAGAAATGGGGCCTCGCGGCCGTGCAGGAATTGCTCAAGCACCTTGGACACGATGCGGGCGCCATCGACGGGCAGGACGGGCCGAAGACGCAAGGCGCGGTGAAGGATTTCCAGGAGAAGCAAGGAATAGGGGTGACGGGCGCGGCCGATGCGAAGACCCGGGAAGCCTTGTTCCTGGCCTACTTCGAATCCAATGCGGCGCCAGCTTGCGATGCGAAGGAGTTCGACGCCATCGACGGAAAGTCGTTCACGGGGTGCAGCGAGTTCAACCTGATCGAGAACACGCAAGGGGCTTGCGAGACGAACCGGCGGGTGGCGGTGCTGCTTTTGAAGGTGAGCAAGAATTTCCCCATCCATTACCCGTGCAAGCAAGGCGCGATCATGCCTTGCCAGAAGCAGGCCGGGTTAAAAGGGGAGCGGAGGACGCCGGGCTTCAAGTGCCGGTTCTACGACAACCTGGTTGTAGAGAAGAAGGGGGCGGGGCCGACGCCCGTGGGCAAGCTGAAGTGGGTAGGCGTTAAGGAGGGAGAAGATCTCAAGCAGTATGTGAACCTTGCGGCGGATAAGCCGGGCCAAGGGCCGGAGCGCACTTTGGAGATCGAGGTCGAAGGCGGTTCCGATGGGGCGAAGCTGTATTGGAAGGTGACAGCCGGGAAGGATAACAGCAAGCGGAATGATCCGAAGCCGGGATTAAAGCCCGACACAAAGGGGAAGCTGACGGAGTTCAAGGACGGGGTCGCCGAATTGGAGATCGAGGTGAAGGGCGGTAAGGCGTCCTTGGTGTTGGCTTGCGGATTGGCGGGGGGCGATAGCTTCAAGGTGGAGGTTGGGTTAGGCAAGGGGAAGGCGGATGGGACAGTTTCGGTAGTGAATTGGCGCAAGCTGGAGTATGAAATCCATCAGCCCTTGGCTTCTGGAAACAACAGACTTACAGACTATACAGTTTTTAACCCCGATAAAAGCCCGGGCTTACCCGAGAAGTCACGATCCTCTCTCGATAAGGTATTAGGCTCAAACTTTGTAGAGTTTAATCCCATTTTTGCCGGGAATTTCGGGAAAGAGGATTTAGCCGAAGATGGCAAGCACAATATCATCGACGCCCATTATTTAGGAAAGAACAAGGGAAACAAGGCACTTGTGCTCTCCTTCGGGCAACTGAGGAACGTTCTTAACAGGAAGGCCGTGCATAGGAGCGAAAGGAAGACGGTCTCAATGGTTTGGTGCGACTACATTGCAAAAGTGGTCGATTGGGAACAAGAGTTCGACAAGGTTTTCAAACAGATGGAGGTAAGTCCGAAGCACTCCGTCTTCGAAAGAACCATCGACGCCTTCGGCGCTTTTTCGTACGGAGACTATTCCATTACTAAACTGAAATGGAAAGCTTCGCGTTGGTACGATGAGTCCGCGTCCGGAGGCAAAGGCGAATGGAAACCAATCCTCTCACCATCAGACCCGGGAGGCGCATTCATATCGGGCGGCGTTTTCACGTCCGAGGAAGATATCAAGGCGCACGTGGAGTTCAAGGGGATTCGGACGCTTAGCCTAAAATTCCCAGCTGGAAAGCATGCATATCCAGGTAATTCCATCCCCAGGGATTCTGATGGACAATTTTTCGACAAAGGAAAGGTAATCGGCCTATCGATCATCATCGTTGGTGCCGCGTGTAAAACCAATACCAATGGTGCGGCTCTGCAAGGTGATATATGGATGAATACTTTCGCCGGAGAGGTCGACCCCGTGGGCATGGCCATGGTAATTGCCCATGAGTTGGGTCACAACATGGGGCAAGCATACGCCAATAGTTCTGTCGACTCGACTTTCGGAAGGCCGTTGACCAAACCCATACCGGGTTATCCCTTTCCAAAAGGCGTACCGGAAGGCGATGTCTACGGGGAACATGGGCATATCGGCACTCATTGCGCCAAGGGGCTTAAGGATAAAACCGTTTCGGATTTTCAGACGGACGCGGCGTTCAAAGAAAGAACATGCATCATGTTTGGTGCCTCGGATATGGCCGCTTCGACGGAGTATGCTTTTTGTGAAGATTGCAGTACCTACATCCGCGCTGAAGACCTTCAGGACATCAGAAAATCCTGGACGGACTAGGAAAGCATGTCGTCGGCTCGAAATTGGCTTTTGGCCATCCACTTAATTTTAGGCGGGAACGCTATGTCGGAAGAAAAGGGGCCCCTCCACCTCTCTGGGGAGCAATACTGGAACAACCCTTTATCGTTTAAGGGGGATATCGGATTGGATCGTTTGGACGCCCATGCGGATGGCATGCTTCTGGATGCGCCTCCCGCAGTCAATCTTTCGACCCACAAAACCATCCCTCTCGTCTGCCATCGCTCGGGGGATTCGGAAAAACTCCACGTCTATAATTTGGAGACGACCACGCAGCTGGTCGTCAGTAACTTGGAAAACGGAAAAATCCAACTCGTTAAGCTGGCAGAAAGCCCGGCACGCCGAAATGAACCTCCGCCGTCCCCTGGTTGGTCAACTGATTGGCTTGAAGTGGATTTGGCGAAGCAAGTTGATCTGGGCCAAAAGGTCGGCCGTTACCTCGTTTGGCTTGCATGCGGTCCGGAAGCATCCAATGAAAGGACCATCGAACTTTATTCCGATACTTTTAAGATTTCAACTCAACCATATTTGGATAAAATTCAAAGCATTCGAAAAGGCGGAATACAAAAGAATGAGCCGCCGGCTTCATTTGATTTCCACCACACTCAGGTAAAATCGACCGAATCCAAAGAAATGGAATGGGTACTCGGCCAAGAAAAAGGGCCTCATGGTGAAGGGCGTCTTCGAATTCGGTTTCGCATTGCCGGGTTGCCTGGCTTCCTCATTCCCGCCCAGGAAATGAAGTCGGATCCGGACGGCCGGCCCATATACGGCCATATCCCGATGTTGGTGTTCGGGTTCGGAAAAAACCGCCTCTTGACTCTCAAATCCTTGGTGGATCTTCCTATCGTGGAGAAACCGGAAGGCCCGTCCGATCACCGCATTCTTTCGGGTGACATTTCATTTCATCTTCCCAGTCTAGAGAAGCCCGGCATCCGTGACGAGCCTCTGGATGTCTGGGCGGTTGCGCTGGATCACCGAGCCTATCTCCAGTTTAAGGCTGCGCATCCTAAATGAAGGGTAGCGGAAACAGTTGGCAACCCAAAATGGAATTGCCTTAATCGGTTAAGGATCGAGGTACTTTGATTGACGCCTTGCTGGCCGCCCTTCCCGACCAAGCCTATTTCGAGCAGAGGGATTTTGGGTCGTCTATGCGCGAGACCCTACTCGCCTCGGAGGAACCCTATGGCTGCTATCTTCATGGCGCGAAGGTATGGGACCTGTCCAAACATCCCGACTATCCTTTTTATTCCGTATGTAAAACGAACACGGTAGATAATACCGTCTTCATTCCCTTTCGCAACGCGACCGTGGTGCTGTCTTCCATAGTGACCGGTGAGCTCATTCTGGAATCCATGCGCGAAGACGATGGGAAGATGCCGCTAATCGAGCAGCCTAAGCCAAAAACGCCCCGACCCGGCATTCCCCGTGCGAAAACCTACGAAACCTATGATATGTGGCGCACGATATCAGCCCATGACCTCTCAGGCGGAACAGGCAGCTACCTGGCTTTCCTGCATGCCGGTAATTTCCAATCCGACGCTTTCGGATTCCGGGTCATTTCGGATAAGGCCCCTCCGCCAACCTCTCCATTCGAATCCTTACTCACCGCCAAATCCGGGGGGGAATCCAAAGGCCGGTCCATCCCGGGTGTCCAGTACCATCCCGTTCCCGGACTGGAAGCCCCATCGACCGGAGGGTTGACTTTTCGGACCGGAAAGCCGTCAATGCACAATGGATTGGCTAGCATGCCAGTGGAGTGCGCCTTTCGATTTATCGGAAGCTGGAAAGGGGATTGGGTACGTCTACCTTTGCACGTCATGGCTGCCGAGGCCGGCTCCGATGATCCTGATGCAAATGTGATTTGGTTACCGCGTGAAAAAATGATATTCAAGGACGGAACTTATTCCGGGACTTTCAGCTTTGATCTAGCCGACTTTTTCACCCCGCTCCCGGGACAGAAGCCAAAAATCCCGCCCTCGGCGTGGGTCAGTTTCGTGCATAGGAATTGGCACGGCCCAATCACCCGAGTTGACTTCGGGGCGCATTAACCGTTGAAGAGATTCGAGGAATGAAGGAAGGCGGGGTAAAGCAGGCCGAAATACCCCAACCGCCGCCCTTCCCCCTTCATCCCCCCTCCTCCCCCTAATGCTACCTTTCCCCACCCGGAGGACCTCCCATGCCCACCCTGCCGCGCCCCGCTCTCGTCCATGCTAGCCGCCCCGCCCGCCGCCTGGCTCTAGCCCTGGCCGTCCGCCCCGCGCTCCTATTCGTCCTCGCTCTGTGCTTCACCTCAGCCCTCGCCGCCGACCGCGTCCTCCTCTTCACCAAAACCGCCGGCACCCGCGAGAACAATGTCGTCGCTTCCCGCACGCCCCTGAAGGCCTTCTACGAGGGCAAGGGCCTGATTGTCGACACCTCCGAAAATGCCGCCCTCTTCTCCGACACCGGGCTCGCCAAGTACAAGGCCATCGTGTTCCTCAAGACCACGGGCGATTTCCTGAACGATACGCAGCAGGCCGCCTTCGAGAAATGGTTCAAGGCCGGGGGCGGGGCGCAAATTATCCATGCGGCCTTGGATGCGGAGCCCAACTGGGCCTTCTACGGGAAGATGATCGGGGGCGCTTATTTTCAGAGCCTGCCCGGCGATTCGACCACCAAGCACACCCTCGTCGTGGCGGACAGCGCGGACGCTGCTTCGCGTCCCGTTCTCGCCGCCCACCCGGACGGCCGCTGGCCGCGCACCGACGAGATATACGGCTTCCGCGCCAATCCGCGTTCGGCCACCAACCCGTCCATGCACATCCTGATGACGGTGGACGAGTCCACTTACAAGAACGGGCATGCGGGAACCGATCATCCCATGAGCTGGTCCTGCGCCTACATGGGCGGGCGCGCGTGGACGACGGCCATCGGCCATACCACGGATTCCTATGCGCCCAAGCCCAGCTCCCCGAACTCGGATTCGCTCTTCCTCTATCACTTGTGGGGCGGGATGGAATACATCCTGGGTCGCGACGTGGTCCCGGTGGCCAATCCGGTGGCCCGGAAAAAAACGGTGGCCGTGCCGAAGGAGGGATTCCTGACTTCCGGGGCGCGCTTCGGGGATGGTTTGGAGAAGGACGCCCGCGGGCGCGAGGCCGGCGCGGAAATCCGTTAAGCCGTAGGCGGGCGGCTAACCGCCCACGAAGTCGAACTTCCCGTTCCAGGATACGCCCTTAAAGCCTTTCATCGCCTTCAAACCTTCGAAGGCCGATGTCGCGTGCAGCTTGGCCACCTTGGCGTGCAGCTTCCGGTACTCCGCAGCGAAGACCTTCTCCGTCGCGATCTCCTGCGTGGTCTGCACCACCCCTTTCACGACCGTCTTCGGATCCGGGGGCTCTTCCGCCACGCCGTCTTCGGGATCGGCATCGGCATCCTCTTCGGAGGGGTTGTATTCCCAATGCGTTCCGACCCCGCCGAACTCCACCGACACCACTTCATCGTCGCAGAAATAGGCGATGTCATGGCCCTTAGGGCCGCGGCGGGTCAGGAAGGCATCGAAGTCGCCGGCGCCCGGGGGCTTTTGGTAATCGCCGGGGGCCGAACGCTTCAGGGCTTGCTCGATCTGGGCGCGCATTTCATCGCGGGCTAAATGTTCCATGCTACAAAGATAACGGTTTCTGCGGCCGAGAACCTCCTTCCGGATAAGATTGCTACTTCCGTGGGCATGCATATCGAAATCAGCACCCCCGCCCTCCTTTTCCCGGCCGTTTCCCTGCTCATGCTGGCCTATACCAACCGGTTCTTCGGCTTGGCGGCCATCATCCGAAACCTGCACCGCACCCATACCGAAAAGCCCAATCCCGTCTACCTGCTGGAAATCAAAAGCATGCGCTGGCGCATGCACCTGATCCGCGACATGCAATCCTTCGGCATCATAGCGATGATCCTATGTACCGCCTGCATGTTCCTGCTCTTCCGGGGCTACTACCGCGCCGGCGAGGCGGTCTTCGCGGTGAGCATCCTTTGCCTGCTGCTTTCCCTGGTCTGGGCCCTGGTCGAAATCCGGCTGTCCGGCCAGGCGCTGGATTTGCACTTGCGGGATTTGGAAGCGGAAGAGAAAAGCAAGGGCTGAGAGCGGGAGGCGCAGGGAATCCCATGGGGCGGTTGCCCGGCACTCCGGGATTAGTTATTCTGATGGCCATGCGTAAACACCAATTCGCTTTGTCTTTTTTCGCCGGCCTTTCGATGCTGCTGGGAGGCTGCTCCCTGGTGGACAAGGCGAGCGACGCCGTGAACGTCGCCAGCGTGAAATTCTCCGAAGGTTCGCCGGCCGTGGACGGGCAGAACATCGAATACACCGGCAGCCTGCTTACGCCGAGCTTGGAGAAGTTCAAGCTGGTCATGGTGTTCCACGTGAAGGCGGATAATTCCGGGAACAGCGGGAAGGCGGCATTCGGCTCGGATGCCATCAAGCCCATCCTCAACCTGCACATCAACTCCCGTTCCGCCACGGCCATTTCGACGCCCATCCCGGCATTTTCCGTCGAGGGCGGCGCCGTCACCACCCTGGACTTCCCCGTTGAAGTACCCATCACCGCGATCGATAACGCCATGGCCAGCTCGATCTGGCTTCGGGGGAAATCTCCACGCGCCCTTCGGGTTCCGTGAAGAGCGCTTTGTCCGCCTTGCTTTAAGTTCCTACAACTACCATTTTAAATGGTGTAATGGCGGTTTCGGCAGGGCTCAGAGATTTCCGTACCCGATGGCGGCTTCGGCCACTCCCAACAGTACGTGACGATAGAGATAGAGCCGGCGCCACTGGCTCCGGTCCAAGGCTTTGAGCTTGGCGACCCGATCGGCCCTGGGCTTCCCGTCCGGTCCCAGGAAGAATTTCTTTTCGCTTTCCAGCAGCATGCCTAAGGCAGCCGGCGCTCGGTGAGGTCGGACATGCGGCCCTTATCGTCGACGAACACCTTCCATTCTTCGGGATGCACCAGGTCCCCGGCCGCATCGAAGCGGCCTTCCTGGATGCGGCGGTAAAACTCCTTGGCCAACCCCGCCCGCCTCTTCTCGGCGGTGTCGGAGAGGGCCGGTTTATTGGGGGGAGACGTGCGCGCGACCGAATCGGCGGGACCCTGGTCCAGGCAGGGCAGGCAGTCGCAGATGCCCGTCAGGCGGCCGCGGACCAGATCCACGCGCCGGTCCTTGGGAAGCGCCTTGAAGTTGAGGGCGTCCAATTTCCGCTTCATGATTTCGGGCACGGAACCGTCGGCGGCCAGCATGCGCTTCTGATCGACGGGATCGAGCAGGGCGATGGCGGCATGATATTGGTTGTCCTGCACCAGGGTCGTGAAGCGGGACAGCACGTCGAGCATTTCCTCAGGCTCTTGGCAGCTGCGTCCATCGACGGCGGCGGCTCCCGCCTTGGAGGCCGCGGCGGAGCGCTGGGCGGTGTGGGCGCATGCGACCAGGCCTGCGAGCGTGAACAAGAAGAGCGCCGCGGACAATGCGACCCGCGCGATGCGGCGGCGGAGGGAAGGGTTCGGAAGGGAAGGGGACGCCGTTTGCATAAGGCCTCCAATCGGGGATGATCGGAACCAAAGCAAAGGGAAGGCCAAGCGGCCGGATCCGCGCGCGTAAGGCCAACTGAGGCGCAGGCACTATTCGGGCCGGAGTTCAAGGAAGTGGGCGGTGGATTCAACCGTCAGAATGAGCAGGCGGCGCGTCGAAATGTCACGTCTAACCAGTCAATCATGCCGTGCCCTAAAGCTTCTTCTGCCAGAACATGGCATGGCCATGCCGGGGATCCAGCTCATATCCGGAAAACCCGAACTTGCGGTAAGAGCCCATCGCCACCTCGTTCCCGCTCTGGACCTCCAGGGTCAATTTGCAGCAACCCTTCTCGCGGGCGATGGCTTCGGCGGCGGCGAGCAGCCGTTGGGAAAGGCCCAGGCCGCGATATTCCGGCAGCACGATCAGATCGTGGATGTTCAGGAGAGCCCGCCCTTGGAAGGTGCTGAAACCGAAGAAAGCGTTCATCAATCCCGCGGGCCGGCCATCGCGAAAGCCAAGCAGGGAAAGGGCCTGGGGCAGTTTGCTTAATTCCCCGACCAGATTCGCTTTCACCTCCTCGCGCAAAGGCTCGCCGCCGCCCAGGGGATCCCGGGCGTAGGCGTCCAGCAGGAGCGGGATGAGTTCCTGATGCCGCGGATCGGCATAATCGGCGCGGATGATTTCGAAGGAGCGGGAAGCGGGTTCGGGGGAGGGCATGGGGCCAATATAAAACCTATTATCCTGGTGCTGACTTATGCTTGCGCTTCAGCGAGTTCATCGCCCGATCCAATTGCATCAGGAATTCCCCGCGATCCTTGGGCTGGAAAGGCGGAGGGCCGCCGCGCATCCCCATTTCACGCAATTCCTGGGCGAGCTCGCGGGAAGCGAGCGCGTCCCCGATGTTCTCTTCGGTGAAGGGGCGGCCCGTATTCCCCAGCACGAAAGCCCCTTGCTTGAGGCTGCGTCCCGCCAGGGGAATGTCCGAGGTGACGACGATATCCCCCGGCCCGGCATGCTCGACGATCCAATCGTCGGCGGCGTCGAATCCGTCCGAAACCACTTCCAGGCGGATGGCGGGATCGTAAGGCATGCGCATGGCGGCATTGGCGACAACGATAACCGGCCAGGCGTGGCGTTTGGCGACTTTATAGCATTCGTCCTTGACGGGGCAGGCGTCGGCGTCGATGTAAAGCGTTAGCAAAGGGAATCCGCCTTTAAAATCCGAATCTCATCCCAAGGTAATTCATTACAAAGTCCCGGATTGTTTTCCGGGATCGGGCCTTCCCTCCGTTTTCCCCGTAGCCGAAAGTTCCGCGCGCAATCCTTCCAACTTGGCCTGGAACCCTCGGGTTTCACCGTAGTTCATGAACGAATCGTAGCGCGCGTGCGGGTCCTTGATTTTCGCCGCGTGTTTTATCGGGCACCAATATTGTTCCGTTCGCGCGAAGACTTCCCGGGTGAACGCGAGCAGCCCGTTGGCATACCCGCAAAAGTCGCAGTTGATTTTTTCCACGATGTTCAAGTATCCCAGCTTATGCCTTTTGACATGGAAGTAATCGGATCTTTTGACTCTTTGGATGCCATAGATGCGGAAGCAGAAGCCCTGGTAAATCGACATGCTGATATCCAGGAAGAGCAAAGGGAAAATCATGCCGTAGATAAAAGGCCAGGTCAGGACATTCTTGAATTCCCAGGATAAGAACCAGGTAATGAATTCCCGCACCGAACGGATCTCGCCGATATCGTCGGTCTTTATCTTCTGCTTATACTCCTGTTCGAACTTCGCGATGATATCGTCGCCCATAGCACCTCGCAAAACGACTCATCTAGAATTTTATCGGGGATTTCCGGGGAACTCAATCAGGCGCTCCGTCGGTAGCGCGCGCCGCCCCAAAGCGTCGGTGCCACTGATTTCGGCTCGCGAATTCCCGGCTTCGATCCGGTCTCCGGAGGTACGCCCCAATGCGGTCGTCGTCGTCCCCAACCCGTAGTTCACGGCGGCATCGAACAACTGAATGCCCTCGGGTGTGAAAAGGGTGGCGGTGCCCGTTTTGTTGTCGTCCTCGACGAAAAAGCCGATGCGTAAGCCCGCCGCCGTGGTCCCATCGAAAAGCTTGCTGCCTTTTTCATAGGTGTAGATGGCGGCGCCGGAGGGATCCGAAGCGAGGGTGGCTATCACGTGGGCGGTTGCCGCGACCTTGCCCCAGTTGATCTCCTTCAACGCGCTGTACACATGTATCTGCCCATGCAGCCCGGCGGCCAGGGGATGGGAGGAATCCTTGATCACGATGTCGGCCGCGCTGTCCACGACGCCGTAAGGGCATTTCGAAGGCGGACCTGGATCGCACGAGGTCCCCGTGGCGGTCATGCCCATGTCGTCTTGGATCATGGCTTCGCAACTCATAATGGGGACGGGAGTGGTCTTCAGCTTGTCGGTCAGGTAGGCGGATGTCGTCGATTCCAGCACCATCACCAGATCGGAGCTGTCGGCGGCGGCCAGCATCTGCTCTTTCGAAGTCTGATCCCACATGAAGCGGACTTGGTGATGCAGAGAGGTTTCCAGGCGCTGTTTGACCCAGGCATCCCCGAGCGAATAGCTGCCTTCGTTCACCGTACCGTTGCTATTGCCGTATATGACGAGCACCTTCGCGGCCACGGAAGGGCGGGCCGTCCAGAGTACCAGACCCAACGCCATGGCCAAGTACGTGATCCGAATCGGTTGCTTGCGGGATCTGTCCATAAGTGCCTCCGGATATCTTTCCGAAACCTTCGCTTCGGAATGAATCTATATCGAAGGGCGCGGTTCGGACCGGAGAATCGCGCTTGGGAGGATCAACGCGCCAGCTTAAAACCGAAATCCGCCCGTCCCGGGCCTTCCAAGGAAGACAGCGACACCTTGGCCAGAGAGAATCCCAAGGGAATCTTCTCCCCATCCCAGCTGGCCGAGCCAAGCCCCGGATTGAAGCGGGCGCTTCGCGTCAGCAAGGTTTTTCCCGCCACCGAATAAATCTCCACCTTGACCTCGGTGCGACCCCATGCCGAGGGAATCGCATATGGCAGACGTAACGTTCCCGCTACCCCGATGGGCCGCCCCGCCCAGGCCCGCGTTTTCGCCGCCCCGGATTGGCCATTTCCGTTGATCCCCAAGGTGCCGCCGCCCAATTCCACTTCATACCAGAGGGTGGTTCCGGGCAAATCCGCATAGAGCCGGTCCCCTTGCGAACGCAAAGGCAGGGCCGCGCGGCGGTTTCCGCGCGGGTCCAGCGGATAGAGGGCGAACTTCCCGGGTTCGCTGGGGGCGAAACTTATTTGGCCCGTCACCGGTTCGCAAATGGCCGTATCCCCGGGCAGGTCCCAGGTAGCCAGCGAGGTGGCGGAGGCGTTCCATGCCGTGGATCGGTTCTCGACCCGGCCGGAGGTGAGCAAAACCAAATGATGGCTGGCGCTGATGGGCAGGGAATCCAAGGCGATGAGATGCACGGCGGCGAAGTCGCGGTTGGCGGTGGTTTTGATATTGCTGAGCGCGTAGGCGGGAAAGACCGGCTTCGCCGATCCCAGGTAACCGGTGATCCCCTGCCAGGACGGAGAGCTCACCTTAAAGAGGCCGTCGGCGCCATCCCAATCCAATTCGCCCGTGGAAGAGGTCACCTTGTCGGTGAATTGCGGCCAGGCCGCCGTAACCGTGGTGGCGGGAGCATGGAAATCGCGGTAGGCGATGGGATGGTGCATGGGATACAAAGGCGACATGCCGTCGGCGGTGTTGAGGACGTGGCTGTCCCCGAACTTCTTAGGCGACTTCAGGGTTTCGGAAAAGGTGAAATCGACGGGGGTGGGATCTTTGGCGGGTGCGATGTCCCCTTTCAGGAAAGCCTTGCCCAACAGCATCTGGGTCATGAGCACGGGATTGGTGCCGACCGTGAAGAAATCCCCTTGATAGGTTTGCTGGTAATGTAGGGAATAGTCGTTGTAGGCATGCCAATAGGCGCCGTCCGCATCGAAGAATCCCAGGTAGCCGAAGAAGAAGGCGGGGGCTTCGCAGAGATAGGAGTTGGGGAAGGGATGGTTGTACTCGCTGACCACGAAGGGCTTGCCGGCCACACGGCTCAAGGCCATTTCCAGGATGGTGCCGGCGGCCGGGCTTTTGACCATGGGCTGATTGCGGATGGTGAAATCCGATGCCGACCAGCCGTGCGGAAAGTTGGGATGATCCCAGTAACTATGGGCATCCATATAGTCGGCGCGGGATTGGGACACGATGGAAGCGAGACCATAATAATTGTTGGTGAAGGTGACGGGGACCTTGACGCCCAAGGTGTCCTTGAGAAAGGCGGTGAGGCCCGCGATATAGCGGCCCTCCACATCGTAGTAGAACTCGGCTTGATCGGAGACGCGGGCATCGGTAAAGCCGCCCACATCCGTCTTCTCTAAGCGCTTGACCTGAGTGGACAACGATTCGCCCGCCAATAGGCCGTCCCCTTGGTATTCCCGCATTTCCACCGAGTCCACCCAATAGGTGACGTTGGCGGCATAGCTCAAATCGAAATTGAAACGCAAGCTGTCCTTAAGCGTTTCCGTGGCGCTGAAGAAAACGCGATAGGCCTTCCAGCCCGTATCGGCTTGCAGCACCTTGTTCCCGTACCAGGTCCACACCGACTCCTTCAGGAATTCGACGGCGAAGGTGGCCGGCGCGGAAGCGCGCAGGTGGAAGGTGAGCGCGTAGCTTTTGCCTTTGGCGACCGTCAGCCCCAGGCAGGCGAGCTGCACCATATACGGGTCCTTCCCCGCGCTAAGGACCTCCACGCGGGCGGAGCGCTTTCCGGATACGGAGACGGTGGAATCGACATCGCTCCGCATGTCGGCCCCATCGGCCTTACTGGCCCAAGCGAACCAGCCGGAAAGACCGGTTTCGAAGGACGGATTGCTGACCAGGTTGGCGGCGGAGTCGGCGCTCCCGTTCCCCGCGCCGGACCAAGCCCGGCCCAATGCGGAGTCGGTCGCGTACCTGGTCTTCAGCCAGTCCCGCCACAGCGAATCCAGGTAGGTTCCGTAATAGGGATCCATGGAGCCCGCGGCGCCCGGCTTGAATTGGTCCGCTCCCCAGGAAAGCCAGCCCAGGAACAGGGAATTTTCGTTGGTGAGTTCGGTGAAGGCGATGAAGGGATCCGCCTTGTAAGCCAAGCCCGTATACGGGTTCACGTGGTTGAACAGGGTGCGGGCATAGTCCTTTTGCAAGGCGATGAGGCGGGGATGGAATATCGTCGCGAACTTGCTCTGCGCATTGGTAATGGGCGCGGGAAGGCTATCGCCAGGGGCGAAGACGCGGCCCACGTGCAGTCCCAAGTCGACGTAGATGCCGCGTTGCTTAAGGCAGTTGAAGAAGAAGTCCATCTTATCCCACCGATCCGGATCGATGTCGCGCGTATTGACGGTCCCATGGCTGAAGAGGCCATAGCCGTCCACCACGTCGAGCAGGTGGATGCGCAGGATGTTGACGCCGAACCGGGCGAGGCGCGCGGCGACGGCGGGGGCATCCTGATGGGAGGGGAAATTGGCCTGCGCCACGCTGACGAATCCGGTGAAGCGGGCCCGCTCGCCGTTGTCGTGGAATTTGAAGTGGCCCCCGGCTATGTCCAGAAAGCCGTACTTGCCTGCGGGCGCATCCAGATTGGCGGAAAGATCAGTGACGTTCTTGCTGGAGTCGTCCCAGGGCATGTAGAACGGGAACCAGCCGGCATGGTCGGAAGTCTGGCCGGAAAGCCGTGCGGCAAATATCAGAACGAGGAAAAAGTACGGGCGGATCGGGCTAAACCGCATTAAGCCTCCGACGCTTTATACGCATGATGCTTTGTGGTGTTTGATCGCAAAGGCGTTTGAAACGGCATCCATGAAACGGCCGGAGCTCCGGGCAAATGCGGGGGCGAGTCCTCGGCCCCCGCCGCGCGAGGGGGACGCCGCCGCCCCCGGTATCGAGACCCGCTGGATGCGGATGCTCGAACCCGGAAAATCGCGTAACGGATTATTCCGAGGTGAACGCGGGCTTACTGCAGGACCTGGACCCCGGGATTGGGAATGTTCACCAGGGTGTTGTATTGGTTACTCGCGTTCGTTTTCCACACCAGCGGATCGCCGCTGCAGGTTCCGAAAAACCAATCGCCATCGCTGCCCGAGTTCAGCTTACATGGCATGTAACCGTCCTCATCGATCATTTTCTGGGTGACCAGCATTCCGATGGTGTAGGGCCAGAGCAGCTTGTTCGGCGCGGGGTGGGGCGATTGAAGATCCGAGGTCGTCATGCCCGCGTTGCAGAAGGTGTCGCTGGTCGGGAGCGCGGTGCCGCCATCCACGGTCTTGTTGTAGAAAACCGCGCAACGGCCTACGAAATTCCCGGAAAGCGAACCGATCGCGCCCGCGCGGGCCGGCCCGCTGGTAGAGGCGACGTCGCCGATATAGACGCCTTTGTGGAACTCGGTGGGTAGGTAACTCGGGTCGTCGTTGACCACGCGGCCTACGATGCCCCCGGGCCAGCCGCGGCCCTTGACCGGGCCTACCGCGTAGATATTCTTGATCACCGTGCCTTGGGCCAGCCCGACGACGCCGCCGGTGGGCACATTGGAGTTGTTGTAAGAGGGGTCCGGCGGGGTGGCGTTCACGTTCACGTTGGTGTAGACCTCGGTTATGGTCACCCTCGGTTCCGTGCCTGTCGTTCCGTAACCGTTGGCTTCTCCGACGAAGCCGCCCATGGACAGGGCTACGCCGTTGATGCTCCCGGTCGCATAGCATTTGCGGATTTCGGACGAGGTCCCGGCGACGCCAACGGCCATTCCCAAACCGTACCCCGAGCTGAAGGTGCTGGTGGACCCGGAAACCGTCCCCCCGTCAATGTAGCTGTCGGTCAACAAGGTATTGATCATGGACCCGACGATGGCTCCCGTCTGCGCTTCGCCCGCGACGTTGACATTGGTCAGGTGGATCTTCCTCAGGATGGCGCCGTTCGCGATTCCGAACAGGCCCCGGTAATAGCCCGAATTGCCCGAATAATTCACGGTGCGGAAATTTTTGATGGCGAACCCGTTGCCATCGAAGGTCCCGCTGAAATAATCGAAGGGCCCTCCGATCGGGGTGAATCCCGCATCGCTGGAGGTCATGGTGATATCCTTGATCAACCGGTAATTCCCGGTCAGGGACATGGCGCGGAGCTGGGCCAGGGTGCTGATATCCGTCGGGGTGGCGATCGTCGATCCCCGCGCCGCGACAGCGACCTGGGCATGGTCGGATCGGGTTTCCGCGCCACCGGTCACTTCAGTACAAGATGTGCCCATGAGCGCGGCGGTCGCCAGGATCCCGGTCGGTACCGTAACGCTCCAAATCTTTTCCCATGCGCCTTTGGCTTTTCCCTTGCTATTCGGCATCGTCGCTCCTCGCTGTGGATGGATTAGAAGGTCGCGATCGAAGGGACCGGCCTACCAGAACCATTGGACGCGGGTCTGGAAGGGATTGTGTCTTTTAATATGAAGGGCTCTCGACGAGGTCGCGATCAGCAGAATTCCTTACGAACCAAGGAGGCCGCTCCCTCGGTTCTTTCGGTCACTTGCGCACGAGCGGGGCCTTTGGTCCGTGCCCTATCGCGGCTACTTACGGACCAATGGCTTATACTTGATCCGATGCGGCGTCTCCGCATCGATCCCCAAGCGCTTCTTCCGGCTCTCCTCATAGCTCGCGTAATTCCCTTCGTACCACACCACCTGGCTATCGCCTTCGAAGGCCAGCATATGCGTCGCGATGCGATCAAGGAACCAGCGATCATGCGAGATCACCACCACGCAACCGGAGAAATTCAGGATGCCCTGCTCCAGCGCCTGCAAGGTTTCCACGTCCAAATCGTTGGTCGGCTCATCGAGCAGGATCACGTTGCCTTGCGACAAAAGCAACTTGGCCAGATGCACGCGGTTGCGCTGCCCGCCCGATAGGGTTTTCACTTGCTGTTGTTGGTCGCTGCCGCTGAAGTTGAACTTGCCCACGTAGGCGCGCGCGTTAATTTCCAGCCCGCCCACCTTGATGGTGTCCACGTCGCCGGTGATTTCCTTGAACACCGTGTTCTCGCCGTTCAACGAATCGCGGCTCTGATCCACGTAGGACAGCTTCACCGACTCACCGACCGAGAGCTTGCCCGCATCGGGCTTTTCCTGACCGGTAATCATCCGGAAGAGGGTGGTCTTGCCCGCGCCGTTGGGCCCGATGATGCCCACGATGCCGGCCTTGGGAAGATCGAAGACGAGGTTTTCGAATAAAAGCTTGTCGCCATAAGCCTTGGTCAGTCCCTCGGCCTTGATCACGTTGTCGCCCAGGCGCGGGCCGTTGGGGATGGCGATGCTGGTGCTGCCCAGCTTCTCCGGGGCGGTCATCTCTTGCAGCTTCTCGTAGGCGGCGAGACGCGCCTTGCCCTTGGCCTGGCGGGCCTTCGCGCTCGTCCGGACCCACTCCAATTCCTGCTTGAGCTGCTTCTGCCGGCGGCTTTCCTCTTTCTCTTCCTGCCCCATGCGCTGGGTCTTCTGATCCAGCCAGCTCGAATAATTGCCTTCCCAGGGGATCCCGCGGCCGCGATCCAGTTCCAGGATCCAGCCCACCACGGTGTCCAGGAAATAGCGATCATGCGTCACCAGGATCACGGAGCCGGCGTATTCCTTAAGATGCCGTTCCAGCCAGGCCACCGATTCGGCGTCCAGATGATTGGTAGGCTCATCGAGCAGGAGCAGGTCGGGCTTCTCCAAAAGCAGCCGGCACAGGGCCACGCGGCGCTTTTCGCCTCCGGAGAGGTTCTTCACGCTGGCGTCCGGGGGCGGCAGGCGCAGGGCGTCCATGGCGATCTCCAGGAGGCGATCCAGATTCCAGCCGTCCACGGCGTCGATCTTGTCTTGCAGCTTGGCTTGCTTCTCCATCAGCTTGTTCATCTCGTCGTCGCCCATGGGCTCGGCGAACTTCAGCGAGAGGGCGTTGAACTCGTCCATCAGGTTCTTCACGTCCTTCACCGCCAACTCGACATTGCCCTTCACGTCCAAGGTCTCGTCCAGCTTGGGCTCCTGGGGCAGATAGCCCACGGTGCGGCCGCTTTCCAGCCAGGCTTCCCCCTGGTAATCCTTGTCGATGCCGGCCATGATGCGCATCAGGGTGGATTTGCCCGAGCCGTTGTAGCCAATGATGCCGATCTTGGCCCCGTAATAGAAGGAAAGGGAGATTTGCTTCAAGACTTCCTTTTGGGGGGGATAGGTCTTGTTCAGGCGGTGCATGTAGTAGACGAACTTCTCAGCCATGGAATGTCCTCTTAAGGATAGGAGAGGGGTAGGAGAGCGATAAGGTAGCTATCGGGGCGAGGAGAAGCCCAAAAAACGCCGATTTGGCCGATTCGGATTGGCGACGGAGGAATTGCTCTCATTTTCTACACTACACTTATTCCGTTTTAATCATAAAATCGCTTTGATTTGTCCTAAGTCTAGGCTATAATTCCTTATCAGTACACTACACCGGCTGGCCAGTTCGGCTGAGCTTGGAGGAGGCCCCAAATGCATGCGCGCGCCGCTCTCATACCCTCGTTCTTGGCCCTGGGTCTCACTGCCGTTCTGGCTTCGGCACAGACGCTTACGACCTTATCCGTCACGCCCAATCCCGCGCCGGCGGGCAAGTCCTTCATCCTCTACCTGCAAGGCGTTACCCCGGCCGATTGCCATACCACCTTCGCACGCGAGACCGTGACGGTGATCGGGACGCGCATCAACCTGCGCTACACCACCCAAACCCTGGTGTACGCGACCAATCCCCCTCCCCTCGGAACCTGCCCATTGCCCGTGGACACTACGGCAGGAGGGACCTCGGTCGTTCCCATCCCCATCGTCGCCACCGTCCCGACCTTCACCATGCCTGTCCTGGCCGCGGGGAAATACGAAGTGTGGGCCTCTAACGTGCCGGCGTGCCTTCTCTCTCAGCCTTCGTGCCTGATAGCGGAGCCCGCTCCCGTCAGCGCGGGCACCCTCGATGTACAAGCCTCCACGGAACCCGCCTATACCTTCACTCCCACGTTCGCTCCCGCGGGCCAAGGTTTCGGTTTGCATCTGTTGAGCTACGGCTTCACATGCGCCACCACCTACCAGAACCTTGCGGTAAACGTGATCGACAAGGTGATTACCCTGTCCTTTTCCACCACCGAGCCGACGGGGGTAGCCTGCCCGGCCGTATACATGCCCTACGGTCCCACTTTCACTATTCCCGCGCTGGCGGCCGGAACCTACCAGGTCCGCGTCAATGTCAATGCGAAGAACGCGGAGGCAGCCGCCGGCACTCTGCAGATCACGGGAACGGTCGCGCGCAAGGGCTGGTATCTGAAAGAGAAAACCGCGCTGTCGGATGCGCCTTTCCAAATGCAGTTGCTCAAGGACAGCCTGGCGGCCTGCACCAATTTCTCCAATTTGAGCACGGTGGTCTACGCTTCCGGCATCACCGCCTCCTTCTTGGTGCAAACCGGGAAGTGCGCCCTGATTTCGCAGGAACCCATCGGGCCGCTCTTCAGCATGCCGGCCCTGCAACCGGGCATTTATCCGGTCCACGCCAACGAATTGCTGCCCTGCGAGGTGTCACAACCCGTGTGCGTCCTCGAAAAGGTGATGCCTATGGCGAGCGACACCCTCGTGGTGACCAAAAGCCTGGCGGTGCGGATGTCCGTCTTGCGCGCGGGCGCGCCCAAGGTGGATGTGCTCGGGAATACGGCCTTCTTCGCCCTGCCGGAAGGCGATGCCGGGATTTGGCGCGCCGAACTGATGACCTTGGACGGGCGCCTGCTGGCGGGGAAATCCCTGTCGGGAGCGACGGGAGACCGCGTGTCCGTGCCGGTGGACCGGGCGCGCGCCAACGCGGTGAGCCTGTTACGGCTGACCTCGCCCGCGGGGACGCAACGCTTCCTACCCATAGTACGATAAGGGATGCGGATCAATGAGCTACCGGAAAGCATCGAAAGAAAACCTGCCAGGAGGAACGCCATGATCGCCCTTACCCTGACCCGACCCGTCTTACTCGCTCTCGGCCTGGCCGCCGCGCTCGGCGCGCAAACGACCCCGGTCCTGTCGGTGACTCCCAATCCGGCCCCGGCCAATAAGGCTTTCCAATTGCTTCTGCAGGGCGTCGCCGCCAATTGCAATACGACTTTCACCCGCGAGTCGGTGACGGTGAGCGACGCCCGCATCGATCTGCGCTATACGGCCTTCTCTTCCGGGATCGTGATGGACCCGGCCTCGGGGAACGTCGTTTGCCCTATGGCCGCCACGGGACCCAGCGCCGCGAGCCTGCTGGCATCCATGCCCGTATTCGCCATGCCCGCGCTCAAGGCGGGGAAATACCAGGTCTGGGCCACCTCCATGCCGGAATGCCTTTACTCCGAACCCTCGTGCAAGATCGCCGTGCGCCCCGATAGCGTGGGAATCCTGGTGGTCCAAGGCGACGTGCCCATGAGCTACATGCTCAACCCTTCCGCGACGCCGGAGGGCCAGGCCTTCGCCTTGCAACTCCTGAGCTACGGTTTCACCTGCGCCACCGCGTTCGACAGGCTCTCGGCGGTCGTCTCCGACGGTGTCATCACCCTTTCGTTCAGCGATCAGGAGCTGCCCAAGGGCTGCATGGATGCGTACAATCCCTACGGTCCCACCTTCCAGATGCCGGCCTTGAAAGCGGGATCCTACAAGGTTAGGGTCAATCGCCTGCAACTGAATGCCGTGGTGGACGCGGGGATATTGCTGGTCACGGGCGCGACGGCGCATACGGATTGGTATTTGAAGGAGCACTCGGTGGCGCCGGACAAGGCATTCAGCATGCAGCTCTTGCGCGACGACATCGGCAATTGCCAGACCTCCTTCTCCAATGAAAGCGTATCCGTCCTCTCCGGCAGCATCTATGCCTCCTTCGTGCTGGAAAGCCATCCGGATCGCGTCTGCGTCATGGACCTGCGGCCCTTCGGCCCTTCCTTTTCGGTGCCGGCCCTGAAGGCGGGCATTTATCCGGTCCTTCCCGAACAACTCGCGCTCTGCCAGGTGACCCAACCCATGTGCCTCCTCCCGGTCAAGGCGCCGGTGGCGACGGATACTTTGGTCGTGACCAAGACCGCCGCCCTCTTGCTTTCCGAATTGCGGTCCCGAGGCCCCAAGGTGGAACTGCGCGGCCAGACGGCCTTCTTTACCTTGCCGGCCGGAAGTGCCGGGAGCTGGCGCGCCGTCTTGACTACTTTAGATGGCCGGATCTTGGCCGCTGCCCGCATCGCGGGTTCGCCGGGGGACCGGGTGTCCATTCCGGTTTCCCGGGCCCCGGCCCATTCCCTGAGCTTGCTGCGCTTGATCTCTCCGGACGGCGGGCAGAATCTGTTGCCCATTTTACGGTGAGGAGGACGCCATGAAGATCCGCACCCGCCTGGCTCTGCTCCTTCCCATCTTGGTCCTGGCGGCCGGCCCGGTCTCCGCCCAGACGTCCGGCTACTCCTTCACGCCCGCCACGGTCTTGGCCGGCCGCGGTTTCGATCTGCATCTGTCGAGCAGGGAATTCAACTGCGCCACCGGCTTCAGCAACTTGAAGTCGACCGTGACCGGAACCGTCATCCTGCTGGAATTCCTGCCCCAGCAAAGGCCCGCCATCTGCGTGGATACGACCACCCCTTATGGTCCTTCATTTTCGATCTCCGGTTTGCCCGCAGGCACTTATTCGGTCCAGGTCGGACGCCTGGACATGAACGGGATCATATCGGCGGGTTCCCTGACGGTGGTTCCGGCGACGCATCCCGATTGGTATTTGAAGGAGCATTCGGTCGCATCGGGGCGTCCGTTCACCCTCCAGCTTTTGCGCGACGACATCGGAAATTGCCAGACCGGGTTTTCGTACGATAGCCTGCGCGTCTACGGCAACTCCATCTTCGTTACCTTTCTCAGGGAGACCGATCCCAATCGGGTCTGCGTCATGGACATCCGCCCGTTCGGGCCGAGCTTCGCCGCGCCCGCCCTCGATCCGGGAATCTATCCCGTCCTGCCGCAAGAGCTGGCGGCATGCCAAGTGGCCCAACCCCCATGCGTGCTTCCGGTCCTGGCGCCGTTCCCCACCGATACCCTGGTGGTGACCCACACCCTCGCCGTCTCGCTGTCCGCCTTGCGGGCCGCCGCGCCGAAGGTGGAACTGCTCGGGAAGAGCGCCTCCTTCGCCCTGCCGGAAGGGAAGGCGGGGATCTGGCGGACCGATCTGATGTCCTTGGACGGTCGCATTCTCGCGACGGAATCCTTCCCCGGAGCGCCCGGGGAGCGCGTGTCCGTGCCGGTGGGGGATGCGCCCGCGAACGCAGTGAGCCTTTTGCGTCTGACCTCTCCGGACGGCCTGCGGAGCCTAATGCCTGTCATAAGATAAAGGAATCCCCTTATGCGAATCCAAACAGCAAGCAAAGTCTTGGGATGGGCCGTGGTCGCGGCCGGCATGGCCGCCTTGCCTGCGCGCGCGGCGGCCACCGGGTCCATCACGCCCACCTGGGCGGAAAGCCATCATCCCTTCACTTTGGCCCTTTCCGGCCAAAGCGATAAGTGCGCGCCGGTGTTCTCCCATCAGTCGTACCGTCTAAACGCAGGGAAATTGGTGTTTTCGGTTTTGGAACAACAGCGTCCCGGCGTCCTCTGCACCACCGATACCGCATGGGCCTACCGGACCGAATTCGATGCGCCGGCTTTGGATTCGGGCGAATACCCGGTGCAAGTGCGCTGGGCCCAGGCCTGCGAGTTCGACGCGACGCCCTGCCCCGTGGCCTACATGCCCCAGGACGTGGGTAACCTGCGCGTTACCGATTCGGCCGCCCTTCCCTATTCCTTCACGCCCCGTTCCGTACGCGCCGGCCAGGATTTCCATATCCGCCTACGCGGCACCTTCAATTGCGGCGACCTCATCAAATCCGCCACGGTGGATACGGCCCGCCCCACTCTCCGCCTGAACTTCCTGATCGAACCGCATCCCGAGGATCTTTGCATCGCCCCTTTCCCCGGCATCGACTTCGCCGTGCCCGCCTTGGGGGCCGGGGGATGGGAAGTGTACGCCTCCCGCGCGCCTTATTGCCCGCCCTCGAACATTTGCCCGTTAGCCCTGATGGCTCCGCAATTGGCCGGGGCCCTGGAGGTTTCGCCCGTGGTCGAAACGGTGGTTCCGCTGCGTCCGGAAACCCGCGCGGGGCCCGCCGGCGCGGGCCATCCCGGCTTCCGATCGAAGTGGAACGGCTTCTATTACGATGCGGCCGGCAAGGCCATGCTGCCTTAATCCCCAGGAGAGGAAGATGCCCGGTCAAACGAATAAGCGCATTTCCATCGGCCTGATCCTCGCCTGCGTTTCCGCGCATGCGGCCACGGTGTCCTTGGATCCGCCGGTGGTGGAAGCCGAACTCCGATCCGTGATAACCGTATCGGGCCATAGCCAATACTGCGCTCCCATCATCAGCCATGTCCAGGCGACGGTCGCGGGAACGACCCTCAACCTTTCCGCCGCCTTCGAGGACAATCCCGCCGCCGATTGCCTGCCCGGTCCCGTGCCCTATGCCGCCGACTTCCCCTTGCCGCCCTTGGATTCCGGCGCCTACACCGTCCTCATGCGCATCCTGCCGGCCTGTTCTTATTCGGCCACGCCTTGCCCCTTCGCCGCCCCCATCCCGGATACCGGCCGGCTTTACGTCCAGGATCCCGCGGCCTCGCATTACCATGTCGATCCCAATCGCTCCGAGGCGGGCCATGCCCTCCACGTGAAGATCACGGCGGCGGAATTCCAATGCGGGTCGGGCTTCGATTCCCTCAGCGTGGAAGCGCGGGGCGGGCGCCTTTCCCTCGGGTTCCAGCACCACCCGCATCCCGAGGCCTTGTGCCCCGGGGGCGCGGGGTTCGGCCCCGTCTTCGACCTGACCGGACTGAACCCGGGAATCTACCAGGTGTTCGCGACCGAGAAGATTCCTTGCGACCGCGGCCTCTGCGCGATGGTCCCGGGGCCGGCGACCTTCGCGGGGGCCCTGGTCGCCGACACCTTCTCCACCCGGCCGCTATGGGTTTCCCCGCGCTTCGTAGGCGCCGGCACCCCTTCCGACATAGGGCTAGGCGGCGTCGGCTTCGCCTGCGATGACTCCCTTATGGAAAAGCGGGCGGAGGTGAAAGACGGAGCCATCCATCTGCATTATACACTGACCCGGATGCCCCACAAGCCGGAGCGATGCATGGTGGATACCCTCTTCTCCGGGTATGCCGCGTTTTCCCTGCCGGCCTTGCCCGAAGGGACTTTCCCTGTCTTCCTCGATGCGGGGAATTGCGGCTATGCGAGCGCCCTCTGCGCGTCCAGCCTCGCTACCCTTCCCGTGGATACCCTGGTCTCGACCGCCTCTTCGGGCCTGCGTCCGCAGGGCGTTAGGATAGGCGCCCGCCGCCTTCAGGGGCCGGGAGCGGCGCGGGTCATCTTGCCATGGGAAGGCCGGAAGGTGGATTTTTCGGGACGCGCGGTGGATCCGAAAGCCCGCTGAAAGCGCGAATCATCCGGTCCTTTGAGGGGAGGCCCGCGGGTGGTATCTTGGATCCATGCGCAAGCTCTTCGTCACCCTGGGGGATCCCGCCGGCATCGGCCCCGAAGTCATCGTCAAATGCCTGGCGGGCATTTCCCTCGAAGGCGAGGTGGAGCCCGTGGTGGTGGGCGAACGCGAAATCCTGGAAGAGACCGCCAAGGCGCTGGGCCTCCACGTGCGCTTCTGCCCGGACGATTCGCCCCGCCATGGCCGCATCAAGGTGCGCAGCTTGGGGCTGCTCGGCCCCCGCGACTTCGAACTCGGCAAGCTCTCGGCCCCGTGCGGGAACGCGGCCTACCATTACTTCGCCCATGCCGTGGAAGCCTGCCTGGCCGGCGAGGCCCAAGGTATCGTCACCGCTCCGCTCAACAAAGAGGCCATGAACCTGGCCGGCCACCATTACGTGGGGCATACCGACATCCTCGAGAAGATGACGGGGGCGGAAACCGTCATCATGGCCTTGGTACATCCCAAGCTCATCGTCAGCCACGTCACCGATCATCTGCCGCTCCGTAAGGCCTTGGACCATATCACCGTCCCGCGCATCAAGGAAGTGGTGAAGCTGACCTGGCGCACCTTGGTGGCCACGCGAACGCCCACGCCGCGCATCGCCCTGGCCGGGGTGAACCCGCATGCGGGCGAGAACGGCCTGTTCGGGCGCGAAGAGATCGAGGTGCTCAAGCCGGCGATGGAAGAATTGAAGGCGGAGGGCTTTCCCGTGCACGGGCCTTTTCCCGGCGATACCGTGTTCCTGCAAGCCTTGCAGGGCCGCTTCGACGCGGTGCTGGCCATGTACCACGACCAGGGTTTCGGGCCCATGAAGACGGTGGACATGGCCAACGGGGTGAACTGCACCTTGGGACTGCCCTTCGTGCGCACCTCGCCCGATCACGGGACCGCCTTCGAGATCGCGGGGAGCGGATTAGCCGAGCCCGATTCCATGCGGGCGGCGTGGGAGCTGGCGGTGAAGCTGCTTCCGCCGGCTATTTGATCAGCAGCATCTTGCGCGACTTCACGTAGCGCCCCGCCGTGAAGCGGTAGAAGTACTGGCCCGAAGGCGCTTCGATGCCGCCCTCGTTGCGGGCATCCCACATGACGCTGTACTTGCCAGCCGCCAAAGCCTTATCGGGCCGCACCAAGGTCCGCACCACGCGGCCGCGGGAATCGTAGATGATGAGGCTCACCTTCAGCTTCTCGCGTAGGGAGAAGCGTAAGGTGGTGATGGGATTGAAGGGATTCGGGTAGTTGGGCAAGAGCTCGGTGGTGAACGGATTGCCGGGGCGCCCGGCGCGCGGGCCGTAGAAGACGCTCCCGCCGTTGAAGTCCACCGCTTCCAGAAGGTACTGGTACGCGCTCCCGAACGTCGCCGTCCGGTCCAGGAAGACGTAGTCCCGCGTGCTCGCCGAAGATCCGCCTTGGGCCCCGGGAATGGGCTTAGGCGTGATGCGGACATAGCCCAGGCCGGCCAGCTCCTTCGAGCTCAGCGAGGCCGAAGGCAGGGTATCCGGCGCGTTACCCTCGGCCGAGGCCTTCCCTGCGGGCGCTTGGGCCGGCCCGGCAGATGCCTTGGCCGCCGCCAGCCGTCCCGCGTAGGCGAGGCTATCCTTGGCCACGATGGAATCGGCGGCCCCGGAAGGGACATAGCGGCGCCAAACATAGAAGCCGAGATTCTCGAATTCGCTTTCCGTGGTCCAGGCCAGGGAATCCACGCCATCGCCACCGGTGGCTTCGAAGCGGTTGAGCTTGACCGCCAAGCCCGACTTCTGGCTGATGAAGAAGACGTGTGTGCCGGGGGCCAGGGTTTTGTTGAATTGCATGACCACTTCGTTGCTGGCCGTATTCAGATAAGCGTTGTAATGGTATCCCCTAGTCAAAACCTGATTATCGAGCACGACGAAATCGGGCAGGGTGCCCTGCGTCCACGAGCTGATGCGGAAGGCGGGATAGAAAGAGGTTACCGTGTTCACGAACCTGAAACTGGCGATTCCGCTGGAGGCTGCATAGGTGTAGGCCCCGTCGCCTTCGGCGAAATTGTCGGCGTTGAAATCGAGGGCATCGTTGGTGACGCGGGTGCCGGTGATGGCGGTGAGGACGGCGGGGATCTGGGAGTCCTTCAAGAGGCTGTCGGCTGTGGCCGAGTCGGCGAATTTCTTGGAGAAATCCATCATGTAGTTGACCGTAACCGGCTTGTTGGCCGAGGTCCATTGCGAGAGCGGCATGTAGAATTGCAGCGCGCTCTGTTCGCTGGAGCCGGTCTGTTGGGAGTAGAAGGTGCTGCCGCCCGTCAAAGCCGCCGAAGTCGAATAGGTGGAAGTGGCGTTCTTGACGCTCAGGATGGCCATGCCGATGGGGTGGAAATTGAGGTCTCCGCCGAGCAAAGCCCAACGGGCATTGGCCGTGGCCGTGGTGGTCGACCACGATGCGGTCGCATTGTTTCCATCGTAGCCCGCGCTGAGATCCAGCCGCGGCGTGTCGAAATTGATGGATTGATTCCTGACCTGGTAGCTCACGAATACACGTCCTGTTGGGTAGAAGGTGAAGCGCTTGGTCACCGCCGCGGTGCCCTCGCCGGTGAGCGAGTCGGTGCTGAGGGTCAGGGATAGGCGGGTGGAAGAGCTGTCCACTAAGGTATAGGTGTTGGTCGCCGGCGATAAGTATCCCAGGCCGCTGGCGAACATTTCCGGAGAGGTCGCATCCAGCTTCAGTGATGACAAAACACGACCCGATTTGTACGAGTATCCGGCCAACTGAAAGGCCGAAGAGACGGCCACGTTGGGGCTCACGGCCGCGGCCTTCCATTTCATGATTTCTCCGAAGCCGGAGTCGAGTGTGGTTGACGGCGTGCCGGTAGGCGTGGTCCATCCCTTCAACCCGAGCTCCATATACCACTGCCCGCTGGACGCGCCGGAAAAGACGGTGTCGGTAAAGTTCTTGATGGCGATCTTGCCTGATGTCGACGTGATGGTCAGCGACTTCATGGCCGTGGCCGTGCCCATGAACCCGGTCGAATCGTCGTCGTCGATGAACAAGGTCTGATCGGCGCCGGTCAGGATCTTGTTCAACTGCAATGTCAGGTAGTTCCCGGAGTAGGCGGTGGAAATCGAATCGACCACGTAATCGACATTGGTCTTAAGCTTGGTTCCGTTGAGGAAGACGTACTTGGGGTCGCGCGGCCCGAACCAGTTGGAGATGTAGAAGGCCGGCTGGACGCGCGTTTGCGCCGCGCCCCCGTTGATCAAGGCCACCACGCGGTTGTTGTTGTCGGCCCGCAGGGCGTAATGGCCGTAGCGCGACGAGAAGCCGAAATCGTAAACGGATTGCACGTCCGAACCCGGCAGTTCGCGGTTGTAGATACGCACGTCGTCCAAGGTCCCCTTGAATTTGGCATTCGCAATCGCTCCGGATGCGTAGCCGAACACCAGGTTGGCGGAATTGCTGGTGGCCGTAGCGGCAGCGGTAGACGCGGCGGTCTGAACCCCGTTGACGTACATCTCCAACTGCCGATTGCTTCCCGCATCGGCCACCACCGCGATATGCGTCCATGCTCCGTCCGTTAATGTCGGGCTGGTGACCGTGGCCGCGCCCATGGTGAAGATCACCTTGTTGACGCCGGTAACCTTGCGGCAATACCAGCCGTTGGCATTTGAGAGGCCCTTACTGAGAATAAGCGCCGTATCCCCCATGGTGAAGTCGGGCTTGAGCCAGAACATCACCGTGAATCCGTTGGCCGGATTCAGCACGCTGGTGCTGGCTACGTAGGCCGAATCGGTGGTCGTGAAGAGCACGCCCCCGCCCACCTTGCCGGTGGTCCATTTGTAATTGGCCCCGCCCAAGGTGGCGTTGTTCAGGTTATTCACCGACTTGTCGCGCGCGGTCGATCCCGCCCCGTCGTCGAAGGTCCAATGCCCTTGGATGAGATCCTGCCAGGAACGCTCGCCGATGAGGGTGCCGGCGCTCATGGAAAGGGTGCTGGGCGTATAGGCGTCGGCGTTGATGGCCGCGGCCTTGTCGAAGGTGAGGGAATTGTCGCCGACGTAGAGCAGGAAGTCGTGCCGGCGCACGGTGTTCTGCGACAGGTTGGCCAGGTCGGTGGTGTTGAAGAGGACGGTGCCAGGCGAGCCCGAGGCGGCTGTGGAAGTCGCCCAGGTTTCGCTCCCCGAAGCTCCCCCGTCGAGGTTGCGGGTCACCGAGAGCAAGGCGCCGCGCGAAGAGGTGGTCAGGTAGCCGAAGCCGTTATTTGTCCCCGCCGAAGTATAGGCCGCCGTGGTCGTGCCCAGTTTCAACGTGTAGTCGACCGTGCCCACCGTCGTGGTCGAAGCCGCCAGGTTCGACAGTTCCGATTCGATATACACGTGGCCGGAGGAGTAGACGCTGTAATAGATGTTCAGGTCGAGGGAGGCGGAAACGGGCAGGCGCTGGCGTATGACCGCCCGGGCGCGGGTGCCTTCGATCAAGGAGAGGACCGGTCCGGCGGTGGTCTGCGATGAAGCCGTGTAGGAATCGATCTTGGCGTCGAAAAGCAGGCTGTTGCTCGCGAGCAGGTTGGCCGAACTCGTGACCTTGTCGAAGAACTGGGTGATGCCGGCGCCGCGGGCCTGGTCCCAGATCAGCTTCCATTTCGAATTCTGTACCGTGATCGTCGTCGCGGTGCTTGTAACGGCCAAGGTGTCGAATTCGCCGGAAGGATTGGGCGTGTAACCGGTGCCTTCGTAGAGGCCGATATCGGGGGCCGTCCCGAGGGGCCGGGCGGTGCCGAAGTAATCGGCGGGAGTGCGGCGGGTGCACGCCCCCGCCCCCGAGCCGTAAGTCGTAGTGCCCGCATCGATGGCGGGCGAACCGGGAAGGAGCTTGAAGGCGTTGCGATCCGTAGGCGTGGTGTTCGCGAAAAGGGGGTCCGCCGTGACCGAACCCGTACAGGTGGTCGTGGTAGTATTCTGTCCCGTGGTCACGCCGAAGAACAGGTTGTTCGAGCAAGAGCCGATATTGGCCAAGAAGGATGTGATCCCGGTACCCCAGTTGTAGAAGATATTGTTCGACACGGTCGCATCGGTGGCGGAGGCGTTGACGAACTGAGAGAATCCGACGGTGGTGCCGCCCGACCCCACGAATACGTTGTTCACCACGTTGAAGGAATTGTCGTTCTCGGTCAGGATGCCATAGTAGATTGGCTGGTAAATGAGATTGTTGGCGATATGGTGCTGGTTGTTCGTGCCGCGCAACTCGATTGCGTCACCGTGCTTGTTATTGCTGGCGGTGTTATAGATGCGGCAACCTTCGACAAAGACATTGTCCGCGCCGGTGACATAGACCCCCACATCGCTGTTGATGAGGCATTTGACGTCCAGATTGCGGATCCCCATGTTGCCATAGAGCACCAAAGTCCATAGACGGGCCCCGCCGTCCAAGGTCCCGGACCCATGGCCAAACATCACGGCGCGCGAATTGTTGTCGAAGGAAGTGACGATGGACGGCTTGGTGGTGATGGAGAAGACGCTGTCGGTATAAGTTCCCGGCATGACGCGCACCACCAGGGTATCCGTCGCACTGGCCCCGCAGGCTAGCGCATCCTTGATCGTCTTCTTCGGCGTGGAGGGGTTCTGGGCGCTCGCGCAACTGTTCGCCGCTAAACCGGTTGCGGAGTCTACATAGATGGTATCGGGCATGGTGACGCCGACCAAGGTGGCCGAATCCGATGACGCGGAAGTGAAGGGACTCCATTTCCCGGAGGTATCCCGCACGGCCAGGGCGAAGTAATAGGTCGTGGGATAGGTCGCGGGGTAGTTATAGGTGGTATCGGTTTTGATGAGCTTGGCCACGAAAGTAGAGCCGCTGCCCACGCTGTCGGGATAACCCGAATACTTCACCCATATGCCCACCGAATCGGCCTTGGAGGAGTCGGAAACGGCCGAGGACCAGGACAAGCTGATGTTGCTCGACGAAGTGGCCGTGGCGGTGAGAGTGGCTTTATTGTTCGGGCCCGCGCGGCTGTTCCAGAATTTGTTGCCGGTGGCCCGCTGGGTTTCGTAATCGAGCTTGATCCAATCCGCCGAGCGGACCGTCTGGCTCCAACGGACTTCGTCGAAATAGCCGTTCCAAGGGTTTATGTTATTGGTCGACCGGATCCCGATGCGTGCGGTGGACGTATTTCCCGCGAATGACAGGGTTTGACTGCTATAGGTGGAATCGAGCGATCCATTGACGTACAGCTTGTAGGTGCCCGACCCGTCCCAGGTCCATGCGGCATGGTACCAGGTGGCAGTGGAGAGGACGGTGTTTCCCCGGACCGTGTTTCCGTTGATGTAGGGTTCCACGCGGTTGGAGCTGCTCACTCCGCTGGCGGCGAGACCGAAGGCGGTCGCCGAAGAATCGGATTTGGTGATGGTAAACATACGATTCCCTCCGGCGGATCCCGAGAAGGAGGTGGCGTTGAACCAGGTGCTCAGCGTGACCGGGGTGGAGGTGGCGGGTAGGAAATTACTCGACGCCACGAGTTCGACATAATCATTGCCAGAGCCGAACTGATGGCCCCGTCCGATGACCCCGTTCCGCCCGGTCGCGCTGATCATGTCCGTACCATGGTAGGCGTCGCCGGTGGCGTCCTTATAGACGCTCGCCGTACCCGTTCCGGCGGTTTCTTCGCTCAAGTGCCAGACTCCGGTATGCGAATCCGAGGTCGAAAACACGCAGCTCCCGCATTGCCCGTCGGCGACGGTCACCCCGTTGGCCTGGTAATACAGGGTGATGAAATCATGATCGCTATTGCCGTCCACCTGGGGCACGAGCACCCAGATTTCGGCGGAATCGATCCCTCCGGTGCGGTCCCATCTCTCCACCTGGTAGTTGAGCCACGTCGTGCCATCGCCGTCCAGGAAACGGATATCGGTCGGAGCGGTGGTGCCGCTTCCGTTCACTCCATACGCGGCCAGTCCCGTCAGCCGGACCAGCATCGGATAATTGGCTACGTTGCCCGTTACGTTCGCGCCCGTCTTGGTCGTGTTGAAAACCAGCTTCTGGGTGTATTTGAAATCGGAGGGCGAAGGATTGAACAAGGGGGTGGAATCGCGGCGCTGGTTCTGGTAGCAGAGTTTGATCCAATTGGAATCGCGCGCGACATTGGCGATGGCGATCTCGTCGTATTTCCCCTGGTAATACAAGTCGGTACCATAGTTGGATTTGCCCAGGTAATTGTTGGTGCGCGTGACGTTGCGTAGGCTTTGGGAGGAGGTTCCGCTCCCCGCCAGCACGCCGTTCTTGTAAAGTTTGAGCGCGGTCCCGTTTATGGTGAGGGCGAAATGGCCCCATACCCCTGTGGCTATGGCTCCGGTGGCCGTCTTCACGCCTCCCGCGGTCGTGTTGTTCACGATTTCCGCGTAGGAAGTCGTCGAGGTTCCCTGGCGACCATAATAGAGGTTGTCCACCCCGGAGCCGTTGCCGAAATCGAACAGGCGGGCGCCGGTGGCCGTGCTGGACCAATAGGCCCAGCCCGTATAGGTGAATCCGTTGGACCAATCGGCAAGCCCCGAAGCGATGCTCAGGTACTGGTTGCTGCCGTTGAGGCTGTCTGCCCCCGCGATTACCCCTCCCTTGAATTCGCTGCCGCTATAGTTGTTAGTGGTCAAGGAACCCGCGCTGCCCACCGCATCGGGGCGCGCCCCGGTCCCGCTGGTATTCAAATGCCAATCCCCGATGAAATTGTTCGAGGTTTGGAAAACGCAGCTGGCGCATTGCCCATCGGCCATGGTCCCGCTCACGCTCGCCGCCTGCTTGTAATACATCGTGATGCTATGGCCCGCGTAATTGCCTTCCACGGTGGGCACCCTGACCCACACCTCCCCCGAATCGATCCCGCCCGTTCGATCCCAGCGCTCGATCTGGTAATCCAGCCAGGTGACCCCATCGCCGTCCAGGAAGCGGACATCCGTCGGAACGGTTGTGCCCGAATTGTTCGCGGCGAGCGCGGTCACGCCCGAAAGGCGGATCAATACTGGAAAATTGGTGACATCGGCCGCGATGTTGGCGCCCGAGGCCGTGGTATTGAGCTTAAAGGTCTTCGAGTTTTGGAAAGATGCCGTGGTATAGGCGGTCAGAAAGGTGCTGGTCGTTTTCTGGGTTTCGTAGGAAAGCTTGATGAAGTCGGAAGAGAGCGCGGTGGCGGTATTGCCGATGCGCACCTCGCTGATGTCCCCGTTGAAACCGGTTCCGAGGCCCCCCGCATTTTCCCCGATGTAGAGATCGGTATCATTGGTGGTGATGCTGGGGGTCAGGACGGAGGCGGTTCCGTCCCGGGCTCCGTCCACGTATAACCGCGTGCTATCGCCCGCGAAAGTGCCCACCACGAGATGCCAGCTTCCGTCATTGACGTTCACCGCCCCCCCTGACGCTAAGGTCGCGCCGGTCTTGTTGCAGGCGAAATACATGAAGTTGGTGGTATTATGGCGGGTCAGCCGAAAGGTGCCGCCTCCCTTGGTCACGATGGCCTGGTAAGCCTTGTTGAAGGTGCCCACCTTGATCCAAGCCCATACCGATATGTTCGTGGTCAAATCGTAATTCGATTCATTGGGCACGTCGATATAGCTGCTCGCGCTTCCATCGAAGACGGCCGCGTTCTTGCTGACGATACCTCCATTGGCCAGATTGGGCAGGTTGGAGACGAAGGTTCCGTGGTTGGCGAGGGTGGTGGCATCGTACGCCTTGGCCTCGGGCGCGTTCAGGTGGAACACGCTTTTGAAGACTCCGAACACCGAGTCGGAGCGCGCGTATGCGTTGGTGGTGCAGGAATCGCAGCCATAATACAGCGTGATGTAGTCGGTGGCGGAGTTGCCATCCACCTGGGGCACCTTCACCCAGACCTTGCCCGTTTGGTTGGGCTTATCCCACTCCACCACCTGGTGTTTCAGGGTGGTGCCATCCTTGTCCACGAAAATGAGGTCGGTACCGCTGTCACTGGTCGCGCTGAAGGTCAGGTTCGACGATGTGAAGCGGAGGAAGAGGGGAAAATTGACGACATTGCCCGACACGTTCGCGCCCGATGAGGTCGTATTGAAGTTGAGCCGAACCGATTTGGTGAGATTGGACAGGGTGGCCGGCACGCTGAAAAGCCAATTGGTATTGCTTTTGGCGTTATAGCTATGGGTGGCGACGCCTTTTGAACCCCCCGAGGCATCGCTACCATAAATCGTGGCGTAATCGGCCGTGAGCGTCCCCGCCGTCGTGATGGTCCATGCCCCCAGGTTCAGATCGACCAGGTTCCCGGCCGATCCCGCGAAGCTGGCGTTTCCGCCCACCGTAAGGGTGCGCCCCGTGAGATTGGTGAATGCCGATGCGTTTCCGTTGGTGAGGGTGAAATTGCCCGTGGTAGTGACGTCTTCGCCGTTGAAATCCAGGACGCCGGCGGTTTGCGCGTAGGAAAGGCAATTCAAGGTATTGGTGGAAAGCTGCAAGGTCGCGGCGCCGGTACTAGTGATAGCGGGAAGCGAGATTCCCGAGGGAGGGGTAAGCACCTGGATGCCGGAGCTTCCGGTCATGGCCAAGGTTCCCGTTCCCGGCGTCACCGCGGTCAGGCTGCGGAGGTTGGCGTCCCCTGTGGTAACTTGCACGGTACTGGAGCCGAAATCCATGGATCCCCCCGAAGTCGAGATGGAGGCGATCGAATGAGTAAGCCCGGTCCCCCATTGCCACGTGCCGGCGCTCTGGGTGAACGCGCCTGTCGTGAGACCGTTGGTATTCACCAGAACGGTTCCCCCGGTTCCGGATTCCGTGATGGTGGGTAAAGTGGCTCCGCTCTTGGGCGTAAAATTCTGGGTGCCCGAGGTGCCGGTGAAGGCCAAGGTGCCGGTCCCCGCGGTGACGGTCATCCCGGAATAGAAGGTGGCATCGCCGGTGCTGATTGAAAGGGTTGAGGACCCGAAGTTGAACGTCCCCGTGTAATTGGTGAAATCGATGGAGGCGGCGGTATAGGCCGCGCTCATGGTCGAGTTGGCATCGTCGTTGGCGCTCGTTCCGTTGAAGGACAAGTTGAGGCCGGAGGACAGGGTGGTGCCACCTTGGAATTCGTCGAATACCACGGTAGACGTGACGCTGGACGTATGCGATGTAACGAACAGGGCGATTTGCGAATTGGCTCCGGTGCTTTGCGGAGTTTGGGCGGTCCCGACTTGCGTCCAGGCGCTCGTGGTGGCGGTTCGGTAATACGCGGTGACCGAGGTACCGCTTTTGACCATGCGTAGCCAGCAGGGGAAGGTTACGGAACCGGTCGAGGTAAAAGTTTCGAGTTCGCCCACATTGCCGGAAATGTCGTATTGGAAGTGAAAACCATTCGAAGGCGTTACCGACAATGCGGCATAGCCGCCATTGGTCAGGGTTGCGATATTATCGGCCATCATGATGCCCGCCTTGGACCAGGGGTCGGCGGCGCTCTGGGATACCATCTTCACGGAAACATCGAAATCGCCCGTGATGTCGCTTCGGTAGGCGGCCACGAATTGGTTGGTCGCCCCCGAAATGTCCGAGCCCCGGCCGCGAAGGGTGAGCTGGTCGGCATTATCCGTCAGACTGTAGTAAGGGGTTTGGGTATCGGCATAGCCATCGTTATCGTACATCGTCCAAGCCGCGTTCTTGGTATCGGAGGTGAAATCGTCATCCGTTCCCGATGCGGCCATGCTGCCCGTTCCGTCGGCCTTGGTGGTCCAATTGTATGCCTTGTTGAAATCGGTACTCGAGGTGAGTACGGCATTCCGGTTCCAATAAACGGTAGGAGCGGCGGTGGCGCTGTAGGTGACGGCGGTTTGGCTGCTTTTCTGGGTCTGATAGTTGAGCTTGATCCAGTCCGCCGACCGGGCGGCATTGGAGATTTCCAACTCGTCCATCTTGCCGTTGAAATCGTTATTGGATTCTCCCGCGATCTTACGGCCGATGAATAAGAGATCGCCGGTGTTGTCGGTGCCGCCGGTAAAGTTGCTGAACGTAAGGGTCTGCGAGGTGCCGTCGATATAGACCTGCTTGACCGGTCCGGTGCTGTTGTAGACGTAGGTGACCTGGTGCCAGGCATCGGTTCCCACCGCGGTGTTGCCAGCGATGTACGCCCGGGTGTGGCCGACAAACGCCGGATAGCGTCCTTGCTCGTTCGAATTCGTGGTATTGTCGCCGAAATAGAAATTCGATTCCTGGCTGGACCAGGTGCCGTCGTTCCCCTTGGAGAATAGGGTTCCCGGACTGGCCACGCCGCTGGACAAGTAGACCCAGGCCGAAGCGGTGAAGAGGGTTCCGAAGCCGACCTGATTGAAGGCGCCGGTCTGGAAATAATCCCCGGTTCCATCGAAGGTCTGCCCCGTCCCGATGGCGCCGGTCGTGCTGGCGGCATTGCCGTTGCGCGTGCCGCTCAGCCCGTTCGAGGTGGCATCCGTGATGCTGCCCGAGGTTTCGCCGAGATGCCATACGCCTTGGAAATTATTCCCGGTCGTGAACACGGAGGATGCGCTGGAAGCATCGGTCTGCCCGCTCTTGCCCCAGTATATCCGGATGTCCGTGCTGGCATTGCCCGCTATCGAGGGCACCAGCACCCAGATGTCCGCCTCCGTCGCGCCCCAAGACTCGATCTGGTAGGGAAGCGCCGTAGCCCCGTCCGAGCTGGAGAAGCGCACGTCGGCCCCGTTCGCCAAGGCGTCGCTCAAGACGTCGCTGGCATTGGCCGTCAGCAACCGTATGAGGATGGGATAGGTGGTCTGCGTGCTGGTTACGTTGGCGCCGCCGCCCGAGTTCGTCGTATTGATGGTGATGGTCTTGTACGTGGCCCAGGTGTCGTAGGGACCTGCGTGGGCGGTGGCGGCCAGCAGCAGCAGAGCCGCGCAAAGCCTAAGCCCGGCGCGGATCGCCAGCGGCGGTCTCATTCCGGATATGGGTCGCGGCGCGGATGCCGGATCGAAGTGGCGGTCCATCGTTTAAGCGGATTCCTCTCGGGGCGGGCCCCGTAAAACGCTTTACGATTATAGGACTCGGCCGGGTCCGGCGACCCGGATGATGGGCTTTAATGCTTTGGGGGATTTGGAGTATTGGAGGCGGGCGCTTCCTTCGGCATGAGCCCGGGCTCGAGGATCCTGCCGTCGGCGGAATGAAGGGCTCCCCCTTCACCGGTGAAGAGACCGGCGGGCAAGATTTGCGTCGGGGGGTCGCGATCGGACCGTGAACGCGGGCGCAGCGAAACCGGTTCGGGATCCAGCGTTAAGGACAAGTAGCCGATGGGATCGGGCTTGGCCGGGTCCATGACCGGACGATCGCCGAGCAGGAACGGCGCCATGGTATTGCCCAGATCCTTTACCCCTTTGGCCACGCAACGGGCCAGCTCGTAGCCGCCGATCTCGGTGAAATGGGTGCCGTCCATATAGCACTTGTCGGCATCGGCCGCGCCGTAGGCCTGCATGACTTGCATGGTCATCTTGTTCAAGTCGATGCTGGCCACGCCCAGGGCTTTCGCCTGGTTGCGCATCGCCTCCGCGAGCCCGCCGATGGAGGTCTTGGGATCGGTGTCGCCCTCGCGCGCCGTCGGAAGGACGAAGATGGGCACGCATTGCTTGGCCCGGATCTGATCGGCGAAGGTCTTGAGGTTGGCCGGGTAGCCCTCGCTGTCGGCCGGGGTCTTCTGATCGTTGTGCCCGAATTCCACCGCCACGTAATCGCCGGGCTTGGAGTCGGCCAAAAGCTTGGTCAACCGTTTCATCGCCAGGAAAGCCCCGGCGGTGAGGCCCGACTCGGCATAGTTGGCGATGGCCAGGCCGGGCTTGAAGAAGCGGCCGATGTCCTGCCCCCATGCGGTCCAGCCTTCGTTGGCCGAATCGAGTTGGTCCACCACGGTGGAATTGCCGCACAGAAACCAGGTGATCGCTTTATCGTTCCGGACCAGCTCCAGGCCCGCGATGGCCGGCTTGCGGCCCGAGAATCGCAAGGTCAACTTCTCGTCCCAGGTATAATAACCCAGTTCGCGATCCTTCAAGGTCATGGTCACGGTGCCGTCCACGCTCTTGGCCTCGCGCCGGTTCACCGTGATGGTCCTGGCCGCCAGCTGACCAGATACGGTGGTCACGCGATCGAAAAGCAGGCGGCGGTTCTCGGCCTTGACGGTCGTCTCGGAAGCGCCCGCGGGATCGCCCAGGTAGACGGTCAGGTCATAATTGCCTTGCGGAAGCTTCACGGAGAAAAGCAGTTCGCCGTTAGCGGTACAGAAGTCGCCGGTGAGCGGATCCCCGCCTTGGTCCTGGCAGGTGGCGGCCGCGCCCGTTTTTTCGAAGCCGTATCCCGAGGCGGAGGTGTAAAAGGTGGCGGGTCCGACCGGAAGGTAGCCGGCGGGCGCCGCCTTGCCCGCCGGGCCGAAATCGTATTTATAGGTTTGCGCGCCGACCGGGAGCATTCCCATCAGCGCCAGTCCGAGGACCGCCCTCGCCGCCGTTTCGAGCCATCCCCTGCGAAGCTTGTTCCGCTGCATCATATCTTGCATCGATTTCCCCTGGAATGGCACCGCGCTTTCCGGATCCTATAATACTCGCCTTGGTCTCGCCTTAGTCGATCGGATCGGTCACCGCCTCCACCGGCGCGGGCGGCGTTTCGGTTTCTTCCACGTCCCGCCACCAAGGGTCGATCGACTGGACATGGCCCGGCTCGATGGGCTGGCCGAGCCGAGGCATGAGGAGCGGCGCATCGGTCGGCGCCAGCTTCACGAGCATCTCGGCGGGCTCATCCCACGCATGCATGGCGAGATTGAACGTTCCCCAGTGGACGGGCAGGAAAGCGCCGCCGCCCAGCAGTGCATGGGCCTTAAGGCCATTCTCCGGCCCGAGATGGATTTCGCCCCAGGCGGGATGCCAGGCGCCGACCTCCAGCATGACCAGATCGAAGGGGCCGAGCTTGTTCTTGATCTCGCCGTATTCTTCCGTCAAGCCGGTATCGCCGCTGAAGAAGACGGAGTGGCGCGGTCCGCGCATCGCCAGCGAGGACCAGGAGGTGCGGTTCCGATCCGCGACGCCGCGGCCGGAAAAATGCTGGGACGGGGCCGCCGTGATGGTGAGATCCCCGATCCGATGCGACTCCCACCAATCGAGTTCGGTGATGCGATGCGCGGGAACGCCCCAAGCCTCGAGGTGGGCGCCCACGCCCAACGACGTCACGAACGGGACGTCCAGCGGAACCAGCCGCAGGATGCTCGGATAGTCGAGATGATCGTAGTGGTCGTGGGAGATCACGACGGCGTCGAGGCGCGGCAGTTTCCCGATCTCGACCGGCGCGGGGTGGAAGCGCTTCGGTCCCGCGAAGGAGATGGGGGAAACGCGATCGCCCCAAACCGGATCGGTCAAAACCCGCATGCCATCGATCTCCAACACAACGGTGGAGTGGCCGAGCCAGGTCGCCCGCAGCCCGCTCTGCGCGGGCCTAAGCCAAGTCTCGAGCGGATCGACGATGGGCAGGACGCCCGCGGGAACGCGCCGCCGGCCTCCGCACATGTATTCCTTCACCGTCGCGAGCGCCGTTCCCTTCTTCAACCCCGCGCCCACGGGGAAGGTGTTCCGGAAGACGCCATCGCGGAACCGCGACGAGGCTTGCATGCGCTCCAGACGCGCTCCCTGCGCCTTGCTGCCTAATGCCTGCATGAATCTCCTTCCCGAAGGTAGGCGGTGATACGAAGAAGGGATCCCCGCAGGAATCCCCTCTTGTCGCAAGGACCGCGCTAATCCCGCACGGATCGGCGCGTCCGGATTTCGCTTCGAGAGGCCTTAAGCCGCGGCTCCCACGGCTTCCCGCTTCGCGCTTTGCGGCGCATGCTCGCGCAGCCAGCCCATCACTTCGCGGTAGAAGCCGGGATGATCCTGCCAGGTACGGGAGGTGATTAGATTGCCGTCGCGCACGACCTCGCGATCCTCGTACTTGCCGCCGGCGGCGATGGCTTCCCAGCGCACGTGCTCATAGCAGGTGACGCGCTTGCCCTTGGCCAAGCCGGCCGCGGCCGCGATCTGCACGCCATGGCAAATGGGAAAGACGCCCTTGCCGGCCTTGTCGAACTCGCGCAGGATGTTCAAGACTTGTTCGTTGTTCCGCAGATACTCCGGGGAGCGGCCGCCGATCACGATAACGCCTTCGTACTCCGCCACTTTCACCTCGGAAAAGGTGATGTCCGAGCTCCACTTGTAGCCCGGCTTCTCGATGTAGGTATCCCAGCCGGGTTCGAAATCGTGGATAACCAGGTTCAAGGCGCGTTTGGATGGCGCTGCCACCACGGGCACGAAGCCTTCTTCCATGAAACGGTGATTGGCGTAGAGCGTTTCGTAGCTTTCGCCGCCATCGCCGACAATGATGAGGATCTTGCGAGCCATCCTTCCCCCTATATGAATGCAGAAACGGTTCAGTGTTCCGGGGTTTTTCCCCGAGCTACTTCAAGTTAGCCAGGATTCCCCTTTTCCGGGTGGAAGAATTCCGCATTTAGTCGCCATATTTCGACAACCCGCCCCGGGGAAGGGCCCAAAATATTGCGCGGAAAGGTGTTTGGCTCCGGGAATCGGCCTTCCGAAGCGGAAGGGGCCTTCCGAAGCGGAAAGGGCCTTCCAGGGTGGAAGGGGCTAGCCGGGAGGCTTTTTAAGGATTGGAGGGCAGGGTGCGCTGAGGAGCCGGCTGGCGCGCCCGGAAAGCCCGCGGCGAATAGCCGGAGTGCTTTTGGAATTGGCGGGAGAAGTGGCTGGTGTCGTAGAAGCCGGTTTCCCGGGCGATGCGGCCGATAGGGTGGCGGGTGACCACCAGCAATTGCTGGGCTGCCTCCAGGCGGATGCGCTGGATATAGCGCAGGGGCGGCTCGCCGTACTCCTTCTTGAAGTTGCGCTCGAATTGCTTTACCGAAAGCATCGCCATCCTGGCCAGGGCGGGAATCTCGATCTTCTCGGAATAGTTCTCCATGATATAGTCGACCACCGGCGGCAATCGTTGCTCTGAGTCGGGAGGAGCGTTCGCCTTCTTGAGATGGCGGCAAACCCCTTCCAGGCCGGAAACGGTCCCGTCGCCGTCGCGCAGGGGAACCTTGGTGGTGGTGAACCAATCCGCCGTGCGATCGCGTCCCAGCACCAGCTCCACGCGGTTGACGACCGGCTCGGCCATATCCAAGACCCGGGAATCGTCCTTGATGTAATGCTCGGCCAGGAAACGCGGCCAGATATCGTAATCGGTCCTATCCAACAGCTCGGACTCTTGCTTTAAGCCGGCCATGCGGACGAAAGCGGCATTGGCGGCGACGAAACGGCCCTCGCGATCCTTGGCGAAATACCCCGTATCCGGGATATACCGGAACAATGCCAGCCCGCCGCCGCTCAAGGTGTTCGCCATACGGCGAAAGGTACGCTCAGAATCACTTGAAGAATCGGCGTTTCCGGAAGGTAGCAGACAAATTCCCCTCTCTTTTGGATTTTTCCGGGTCCATCGAGGGGGGGCGCCTTGGCGATTCAGACCCATGTAGACATTGATCGCTTGCGCATCGAAGAGTCCGGGACGGGACCGGCCATTTTGTGCCTGCACGGAGTGGGCGGCTGCGGCGCTTGGTTTACCGGCCTGGCCCGGCGCCTGGAGGACCGTTTCCGGATACTCAGCTTGGATCTGCCCGGCACGGGGCAGAACCGCCAGGCCTTCGCACCCTTCTCCATCGAGCGTTGCGCCCGGGTTCTGGCCGAATACCTCGAAAAGCGGGAAACCGGTCCGGTGGCCGTGCTGGGCCATTCCATGGGGGCGATCCTCGGACTGCACCTGGCGGCCGCCGTACCCGCGCGAATGCGCGCCTTGATTTCGGTCGGAGGACTGCCTTCCATTACCGCCGGCACGCGCGCGCGCCTCACCGAGCGTAAACCGCTGATCGAGAAAAACGGGATGGGCGGCCTGGGATGGAAGGTCGCGACCGCCAACTTCTCCAAGGCCAGCTTGGCGCGTAGCCCGGAAACCCTGGCCCTCTTCTCCCGCTTATGGGAGTCGCAGGACCCTTCCGCTTATCTGGAAGCCATGGACTCCTTGATGGCGGCCGAGGCCGAAAGCCTGGCGGCGCATGCGAAGATGCCCTGCCTGGTGCTGCGCGGGAAGGAAGACGGCTATGCGCCGGCGGAGGAATCGCGCCGCTTCGCGGCTTCGCTTCCGGGAACCATGCGCTTCTTCGAACTGGAGGGCTGCGCGCATATGCCCTTCCTGGAAGATCCGCAGGCCTTCGCCGAAGCCATCGCCGCTTTCCCGCGGACCTGACGCGGAACTTAAAGTAATCCCGCGGCTTTTACGCCAATCCTACTAGTTAAGAAATTTCAGCGAATCCTTCCGGCATCCGATATCCGTTAGGCGGGGAATATCCCCGGCCGGGCCGGAAGCCCGCGCGAAAGGAGAAAAGATGATAAACAGTATTCAAGGCGGAAGCCCAGGCGCGAGCACTCCGCTCAAGCATAACCGGCGCTTCGCGAAGATGGATAAGAACGGGGACGGGGGCCTTGACGAAAGCGAATTGGCCGGCATGGCCAAGCGCACGGGCAAAAGCGCTTCCCAGCTCCTATCCGAGATGGATACCAATCAAGATGGTAAAGTCGATTCCGGCGAGATGCGGACCGCCATGGAAAAGCGGAGGGCGGCCTCGGGCCAGGCTCCGGACGCGGCGGGGCAATTCACCACCGCGCTGATGAACATCCTCAAGCAGTTGCAAGGCGGATCGACCGGCGGTAGCGACGGAAGCAGCGATGCCTTTTCCAAAATGGATACCGACGGGGACGGCAAATTGACCCCGGCGGAATTCGCGGCGGGATCGGCGAAGCAGAAGAGCGACGGGGACCAGGGCATGGCATCGGCCGCCAAGGAATTCACCTCGTCCCTGATGAACCTGTTCAATCAATTGCAGGGATCGGGCCAGGGCGGCGGAGCCGCGAATCCGGCCGCAACCGCATCCGCGGGAACGACCGGGCAGGGCGACATGGTGGCCCAATTCCAACAGGCCCTGAAGAACGGCTTCTCCTTCACCCAGACCACCACCACGGAGATGACGACGCTCCAGTCCATCGGCTAACGGCGCCGTCTGGCCGCTTTGCAAGTACCCTCTCGACTCAGGGAAGAGTCGGGATTGTCCGCGAGCCCCATTCACGGCCCTGATTCACGGACACCATCCACCGGACTTAATCGCGAACCAGCTTGAGCGTCCGGCTGCCTTCCGGCCCCGCCACCTGCAAGAGATAGACTCCCGCCACGCGCGCTTCCTTTAGGGTAACCTGCATGCTACCGGACCCGTTCCGCGTGGCCAAAGGCCTTCCGGACAAATCGTACAGGCGGATGACGAAGGCCCCGGCGCTTCTCACGGCCACGGACAATTCCCGGCCCGGCAATACGCCGATTTCCGGACCGCCGCCCGCGCCGCGGGAGGCATGCGCGATCGAAACGGGGAGTTCCAACTTGGGGAGGGCAGGCCGGCAAGTTCCGTTATACTCGATCCGGATGATGCTCGTGCTCGAAGTCACGGACCGGTAACCCGAATAGCTGACGACATAGAAGGCGCCGTCGGGTCCGGTTTGGAAATCCAAGGGCGCGTTTAATTGGATTTTGGTGAAAATGGGATCGTTGGCCGTTATGCTTTTGCCGTCGTCGGTGACGGTGAAGGCATACGCCTTGTTGGCCCCATTGAAATCCGTGACCAGCCATTTGCGATTGAAATGCGGCGGCATCTTGATGGAGGAATTCAGATCGCCGTCATAGCGGTAAATGGGACCGGTGATGGCGCAGGCCCGCGCATAAGCATAAATGGGCGCGATGGCCGGAGGCAAGGTGTCCAAGCCGAGGGTGTAGCCGTTCAAATTGGCTCCGGCAGGGATAACGGGGTGGGCCGGGTCGATTCCCGATTTCGTCGCTTTGGCGCCGGCGAAAAAGGGATAGCCGAAATTTCCGGGCGCGGTGGCCAAGTCGTACTCCTCGGTTTTATCGGTGCCGGCGTTGGATCCGTTCATGGGTTTGCCGTCCATATCGGCGTCATCGGGGCCGACATCGCCCCAGACCAGCCAGCGGCGGACGGGATCGAGGGACAAGGTATACGGATTCCGCGAGCCCATCACGTAGATTTCGGGACGCGTTTTCCCCGCCGGATATTTTCCCGCGGGAAACAGGTTGCCATCGGGAATGGAATAGGTGCCGTCCGGTTTGGGATGGATGCGCAGCACCTTGCCGCGCAGATCGTTGGTATTGGGGGAGCTCCACACGGGGTAAGCATCGCTGCCGATCATGTCGTTTCCGGTGCTGATCCAAAGATCGCCATAGGCGTCGAATTACAGAGCGCCCCCCGTATGCTGGCTGCCGATCTTGATCGGAACGCTGAGCACGACCTTCTCCGAGGCCATATCCATATGCGCGTTGGCCGCATCGAGCGTGAAGCGCGATACCCGCCAACTCGTCTCGCTGGCGCTTTTAAAGGTGTAGTACAGGTAAACCCAATGGTTGGATTTGAAAGCCGGATCCAGGGCGATGCCCATCAGGCCGTCGGAGGAGGACCCATCGATCGTCAGGTTGAATTTGCCTAAGGTCAAGACCTTTCCCGTCTGCGAATCGAACTTGCGCAACTTGCCGAAGCGCTCGGTGAAATAAACGTCCACCTTGCCCTTGGCGTCTTCGCCCGGTTGGGCGAGGAGATCGAATGCCATTTTCATGGGTTCGTCTATCGTATCGGCCGAGCGCGAAACCAGGGTCGTGACCTTGAAATCCGCATCCGTCAAATCCGAACAGCCCGTCCAGGTCAAGGCGGAATGGGCGGGATACGCCGCCAGCCCGACAGCGAGAAAAATCCATCCAAGCGAATTACCAGTATCTCTCATGTTACCCCACCGTATCGGGTCCCGTTCCGCACCCTAGGGAAGCGGGCCCGACTAGGCTTTAATAGCCTGATAATCGCCTTAGGTCAAGCCGTTTCCGCGGGGCCCTGCCGGTTACGCCATATCCTGCATTTCCCAAAAGAAACCCATATCGCTTGCGCAACTATTCGGAATGCGTACGCAACTCACATACGGAGACGGAATCTAATGCAACGTGAACGATAGTTTTCTTCCTGGAACGGTGGTATTCTCAGATGAAAAATGGGCTAAACCGCACAACCTCTTTTCCCGGGTTTCTCATATATTGGCATAAGCCGAACGGGACCTCCCGCGGGGTTTCATCATCACGGGGATTTTCAAATGAATTTAATCTCAAGGGTTTGCCTGGCTTTGCCGCTGACGACGTTCGCATTGGCGATGGCGGATCAACCTGCCATCTCGATTCCCGTAACCAACGCGCCTTGCCAGGATGGCCCGAAGATGAACGGCACCAAGCCCGACACCGTCAACGCGGCGCCGGATTCGGAAGGCTTCGTCTCCATCTTCAACGGGACGGATCTCACGGGTTGGTGGGAAGACTGCCAAACGCATACGACCGATACCAAATCGGGCGGCGTCTGGATCGTCGATCCCAGCCAGCACATCCTCTATTCGCGGGAAGAGGGCGCCAACGGCGACATCCTCGCCACCAACAAGAAATACGACAATTACGAAATCATCATGGACGTCTGGCCCGTTTTCGGGAACGACGGCGGCGTTTTCAATCGCACCACCGCGTCCGGTTCCTGTTGGCAGTCCACCATCGACTACATCCAGGGAAGCAGCGTGGGCGGGAGCTACAACGAAAAATCCTGGATGCCCGGCAACCTGAACGATGATCCCTTCCTGTTCGGGGGCAGCCCCGCCAACCCGTCCATTTCGACCTGGACCACCTTTACCAAGGATTTGAACCCGACCAGCTTCGGCTGCGCCGCCGGAGGCTGCGTCGCGTCCGACTTCGAGAAGGTCTGGGACATAAACGGCTGGAACCAGTTCCGGGTTAAATTCTACGACGGCTTGACCGTGGGCCGCAGCGTCACCATGGAAAATTTCTTCCGCAAGGCGGGCGCGGCGAATTGGGTCCCCACCTATAAGAAAACGCAAGCCCAGGTTACGCCTGCCGGCCCCATCGCGCTGCAAATCCACGGCGCCGGCCGTTGGAAGGCCGGCACCTATAACCTGTACCGCAACATCAAGGTCCGCCCGCTCAATACCGATGGAACGCCGATCATCCCTCCCGTGAGCGCGATCAAGGCCACGGGAAGCGCGGCTCCTTCCCTCAAGCTGGCCAACGATATCCTTACCGGCAGCCTGGACGGCGATTACGAGATCACCTTGTCCGACGTGCGCGGACGGGTGGTGGAAAGATTCCATGGCGCCGCCGGGATTTTCCGGCACGCCCTAAGCAATGCGGCGCATGGCGTCCTGATCGCCGAGTTGAGAAGCAATCGTGGCGTGACCCACCTTCACTTCAGCCGTATTTAATCCCGGCCCCATCCTGATTATTATTACAGGAACGGGAAAATCCCCGCCGGAGCTCCGGATATGATTAAACCGTTACGCTTGCTGGCGGGCTTGGGCATTTATGTCCTGCCGTTCAGCGCTCATGCGGTTTCCCTGAAATTGCACTCCCAGGCCTGGACCGAGGCGGGCCGAATCATGCACTCGACCGACACCTTGCAGGCCAATTTTAATGGTAATTGGGAACAATCCATGGGCATGCAGGTGAACGGCGCCATAGACCTGGGGGAAAACCTGGAAGGCGGATTCGGGTTCGGCATGAACCAGGTTTACCATTCCCTGGGAGACCTGCAGCAGGAAAAATTCACCCTATCGAAGTTCATCAATTACGTCTCCGAGGCCAGGGTGACTTACTCCCTGGGAGAAAAAGCCAACCCGGTTTTCAGCGCCACCCTCGGCGACTTCGCGTACAATTACAATCCCGAAGTCAAGAATCTGGGCCTTTACCTGTTCCGGGGGCCGGTGTATCCGGGCTTCCTGGTCTCCGGCTTCGAGGATTTCCATACCGATACCACGCGCGCGGCCTTTCTGGGGTTGCATCTGCATCATGCGATGGGGCGGTTCCAGCAGGACCTGATCCTTTCCAGCGAAAGGGATTTGCCGCCTAGCTTCGATTGGAGCCTCGGCTACGTGGCCAAATTCCAGCCCGTGGACGGCCTGGAATTCGGGGCGGGCGTCAACTTCTACCACCTTATCCCGGACAATGCCGACATCACCACGCCGAACAACCGCAAGGTGGACGGCCTGTTCAGCAAGGACTCCAACCTGATTGCCGCAGGCGGCCCGGTGGATCCCTACCAACTCCAATACATGGAAGTGGTTTCTCCCGGCGACACCGTCGTGTATACGCATCAAGGCGCCAAGGTGATGGCCATGTTCGATTTCGATCTCAAAAAGGTTTTCGGCCTCTCGGAGGGCTTGGGGAAAAAGGATTTGATCCTCTACGGCGAAGGGGCCATCATCGGGGTGAAAAACCAGGGGACGATTTACTCCCGTATCGGCGACCGCATCCCGGTCATGATCGGGTTCAACCTGCCCACCCTGGGCTCGCTGGATTTCCTGTCCGTGGAAGTGGAACGCTACACCGCCAAATACAAGGCCGATTACAGCAAGCTGGGCTATGATCAATCCTTATACTTCAAGAACATCGCCCCACCGCCGTTGGGGGCCAAGAAGCAGCCCTCCGCGATCCCGATTTCCACCAAGGATTTGGCGGGCGATCGTTACAGCATCAATTCCGACGGCGATTTCGTGAACATCCAGACCGGCCAGGTGATCAAGGTCAAAGGCACGGCCCTGGACCCGGAAAACCTGACCGCGGACGATTGGAAGTGGTCGCTCAACGCCGAGAAAACCGTGGCCGGCCATGTCCGTTTCACCGGCCAGCTCGCCAACGATCATTTCGTGCCGCGGCCCATACGCGGCGGCCTGATCACGGAAACCTCCGGCCTTTCCCAGGTTTTTTCCTCGCTGAAGGACTGGTACGTCATGGGCAGGATCGGGTACTTCTTCTAAAGCCTGGATGAGAATTCGATCATGCGTTGGCAATTGAAATCCATACTTCCGCTTCTGGCGCTGGCCGCGTCGGTATGGACGCAGGGAAACCTGCGGGCGCAGGATTCCCTGGACGTGAAATACAAGGGCGCGGCCTGGCTTCAATTCGGGCGCGTCCAACACAGCACCTATTCCCTGGTCAATGGCGGCGAACCGAACAACATGAACGGCAACTGGGTGCAGGCGGCCGGGGTCCAGGTCGCTTCAACGGCCAAGTTCGGCGACGGCTGGGACGGGGCCATGGCAATGGGCGTCCTCCAATCCGAGAATGCCCGCGGGGACGTAAGCGTGGCGAATAACTGGTACCCCATCTGGAGCACCTTCATGGGCGAGGCCCGGGTTACCTTCACGGCCGAACTCCCGGCCTCGCAGAAAATCCAATTGAACCTGGGGTACTTCCCTTACGATTACAATCCCGATGCCAAGGATCTGGGGCTTTACCTGCTGCGCGGATACGTTTATCCGGGAACCCCGGTTTCCGGTTTCGAGGCCCGGGGGACGACGCCGGCGGCCAATATCTACGGGGGCATGTTCAGCTACGGGATCGGCGCCTGGAAGAACGATCTGCTCCTGATTTCGGAAACCGAAAACCGCCCCTACTTCGATCTGTCCGTCGCCGACGTCGCATCGTGGCAGCCGGTACCGGCCCTGCAACTGGGGGCCGGGGTGAATTTCTACCGCTTGCTGCCGCGCAACAAGAAAAGCGATTCGCCGCGCCAACCGTGCAACAACGTCGCCACCAACTACGTGCAAATCGATGAAATCGACAATGAAGTCTGCTTCATCCAGGACACCATATCCTTCGACCCGGCGACGCAAACCGCCAAGGTGGACACCGTTTACGGATCCCTGTCGGGGACCAAGCTCATGGGCCGCTTCCGCTTGGATCCCAAGCTTTTGCTTGATTTGTCCGCGCCCTTCGGAAAGCAGGATCTGGTCCTCTACGGCGAGGTCGGGATATTGGGCCTGAAGGATTATCCCAAGTACTACAACGATATCAAACGGCGCATGCCGGTGATGATGGGATTCAATCTTCCCGCCTTCGGCTGGCTGGACAAGTTTTCCATCGAGGTCGAATATTACGCTTCCAAGAACTTCGCCGATTACGGCAAGGCCGAAGCGGATTACTCCTGGGTCCCGCGGCCCGTGCCCGACGTGAACAATGCCCGGGACGATTGGAAATGGTCGCTCTATTTCTCCAAGGTTTTGCTCGGCCACCTCCGCCTTTCGGGCCAGGTCGCCAATGACCATCTCCGCATGTTCGGCCCTCCGGATATCGGATTCATGTCCTATGCCGAGACTTTGAATACGCAGAAGGATTGGTACTGGATGTTCAAGTCCACGTTTTTCTTCTAAGGGATGGCCGGAGCAGCATGAGAACCTTTGCTTTCCGAACCGTCGTTATGGCCATGGCGGCCGCGGGCGCTCTGCGCGCGCAACCCGCCTCGCCATCCGGTCCGCAAAAAGGATTGGACTTCCACGGAGGAGCGACCTTCGGGTACGGGGAACTCGTGCATTCGAGCGACACCTCCCAGCTCGACTACTCGGGCAACCGCATCCAAAACGTATCGGCGCGATTCTCCATGCGGGCCGGCTTCAGCGAAAACCTCTCCGTGACCGCCGGCATGGGCATCGTTGAGCGCCATTACCTTTCCGGGCGCATCAGCGATAACGGCGGCCGCACGCCGTTCGTCTGGTCGCCCTTCGTAACCGATGCCAGCCTGGAATACGCGTTTTGGAATGCGGGGGAAAACCGCGCCGCGATAACCGCCGGATATTTCCCGTACACCTACAATCCCGACATCAAGGACCTGGGGCTATACCTGTTGCGCGGGCCCGTCCACCCCGGCGTTCTCGTTTCCGGCTACGATTCCAAGTATACCCAACCCATCGCCAACACCATGGGCCTGCGCGTGCAGCTTGCCACGGGCCCTTTCGAACAGAACCTGATCATCGGAAGCGAAATCGAGAACTATCCGCTTTTCGACATTTCCCCCGCGTACATCGCCAGCGTGAAAATCGGCGCGGCCCTGCGGATCGCGGCGGGCGTGAATTTTTACCACCTCATTCCCATCGACAGAAAGCTCACTTCGCCGGACACCTTCGGAAGCAATGATCTACCCGACAATTTCAACGGGGATCCCAACTCCCGGACCCAGATTTACGTCGATCCCGATACCGCCGCCCACGACACCACCTTCCTATCCTTCGCGGGCACCAAGCTGATGGCCAGCGCCAGCTTCGATCCCAAGGCTTTCTTTTCCAGCGATGTATTCGGCCGCGAGGATTTGAAGCTGTACGGGGAAATCGCCGTCATCGGGCTCGATCACGGCAAAGCGTACGATGCCATATACGGGGACTTAATGCATCGCATGCCGGTGATGGTGGGTTTCAATTTCCCCGCCTTCGGCCTTCTGGATCATCTCTCCCTGGAAGTGGAATGGTACGGGTCCAAGGTGAAGGACGATTTGGGACGATTGCAAGCGACGACGGGCAATTACCAATCGCCCCTTCCGGTCGTGAACAGCGCGGGGTTGAACCTCAGGCGCGACGATTGGAAATGGTGCCTGCAGGCCGCCAAGACTTTCGGGCAATTGCGGATCAGCTTGCAGGCGGCCGACGATCATAGCCGTTCCGGGGGAACGCTCACCTCTCCGGGGTCCGAATGGGAAACTTATTTCGTCACCCCGAAAGATTTTTATTGGCTAGCGAGGCTGGGTTTCTTCTTCTAGCGGACTCCCCTGGAAGCGGATGTTAAATGCGCGCGCATGACGCCTCCCCTCAGGGCGTCAGCATACGCAGAACGGGCATGCCGCCCTTTTCTTCGGCCCCGATCAGATTGAAGTAGTCTCCCGAAAACCGGAACACCGGGGTCGGAAACCCGGAGTTTGCCGGCGAAACCCGAAGCCGCCGATCGGCGCGGGCGGGCGACAGGGATGTCGGTTCCGATAAGAAGGCGTACTTCATTCCCGTGTTGAAATCGGTGTAATGCGTATAATCGCCGTACATCCACAGCAGGGTCCGGCGCGGATTGGTTTGGCCCGGCTCGGTCCAAGGAATGATGGGACGCACGTTGTTCTTGGCCGATTTCGAGGTGATCCCCTCGATGTCCCAGGTGACGCCCATATCCTTGGTGTACCAACGCTCGATTTCGAAAATGCCGCCCACGGTTCCGTTCGGCGGACGCGAGAGAAACACTTCCGAAGGATCCTGGGGATTCAAGATGATGCCGCCGGAATACTGCGGTTCCCGCTCCGTGGTACCCGCGGGCGTTTGCGGGAACCAATGGGCGGCGGGGCACATCTGGTTGACGATCCATTTGGTCCCGTTCCAACGCGCGTAATAATAACGGTGGTCCGAATCCGATGGCATCACGGTGAAGACCATGACGGGCCGGTTTTGCGCATCCAGGGCGATGTCCCAAATCCAGGCCTTGCCCTTGGTGGCGCCGTCATAGACCTTATCCGCTTCGTTCGGCTCGACGGGAATCTGGGAGACGGTCTTGATCTGGGTCCCGTCCGCGTGGTGGAACGCGCCCGCTTCGTAATACATGTAGTAGATGCTGTTATTGGGCACGTCGCGGGGATGCCCATCGGTGAAGCCGAAGTGGATCTTCGAGACCCCGTCGCCGCGGTATCTCACGTAGGGACGCGCCGCGCCGCCGCCTATCCATTGCGCCGGCGTCCCCCAGGTCGCGCCGTCATCGTCCGAAGTCGTCGCCGTGGGATGCCAGTTGATCACGCGATTGAAGAAATAGACCCGGTCGTTTTCCTTGGAAAGGCGGATGGGATTGGCGTAGGTGGTATTGTCCGGAAAGACCCAGGTCCGCTCGGCGCCCCAGGTGCGGATATCCTCCGGATTCACCGTGGTGCGGATGTACACGTTATGATCGACGGTATGGCGCGAATAGAATGCCGTGATACGCCCGTCCTTACGCATGTAAAGCGCGGGCACGTCATGATCATCCTGCTCGAGCCCGACGTGCAGGCTGGCCGTGTCGACGGCGCCGGTCGCGTAATCGTAGGACCAGACGCGCGGGGTTCCCTGCTTGGTCATAAAGCCCAGATAGATTTTCTCGTGCAGGCCCTTGTAGTAGAGACAGCGGGGATCCGTGAAGAAAGTCCAGGCCCCGTTGGCGTCCGCCGTGGGATAGCTTTGCCCGGGTCCGGGCGGAACGGTTTGCGCGAATGCGGCGGAGAACAGAATGGGCAGTAATGGGATTTTCCAGTCCATTCCCCGAAAGTATCCCGGATTCGACTAATCCGCATTCGAGGATGATCTTTTTACTACTAGCCCCGGCCCCAATCCCCCATAATCCTCCACCGGTGAAACGAATTGTTGCGCTGACAGAACGTTATTCGGGGACGGCGGGGAACCGGAAACGGGTTAGATTCAAATCATGAGCCGGAATCCGATATGAGTTATTTGACATTCATTCCCATCGCCCTGCTGGCCGCGGCCCTGCCCGCGCTCGGGCAGCAGCGGTTGACCATCCTGGATTCCGCCTTGGTCTCCAAGGTTTGGTCGGGGCATCCCGTGGATTTCTCCCTCCTGGCGAGCCCGGGCGACTCGATTTACGCCGCCTACTACGATAGCGCCGAGGCCATGACCGTGGCGATGCGGCCCGCCGCCGCCGGGTCCGCCTGGAAGTACAAGAAGCTCCCGTCCCAATTGGGATGGGACAGCCATAATTACGTCACCGCCGCCCTGGACGAACGGAACACCCTGCACGTGAGCGGGAACATGCACGTGGCCGACCTGGTCTATTTCCGCGAGACCGCGCCCGGCGATATCGGGAGCCTGCAAAAGGTCGCCAGCATGGTCGGGACGCAGGAAAATTCCATGACCTACCCGGTCTTCTTCCAGGGCACCAAGAACGAATTGCTTTACATGTATCGCGACGGGGGCAGCGGCAACGGGAACGAATACATCAATCGCTGGAACCCGGATACGAAAGCCTGGACCCGGTTGCTGGGGACCGCCTTGTTCGACGGGCAGGGCCTGCGCAACGCCTATCTGGGGGCCCCCAACGCCGGCCCCGTCTCCGGCCCGGACGGATATTACCATCTTTTCTGGTTCTGGCGCGAGACTCCGGACGCCGCCACCACGCACGACGTCTCCTACATGCGGACCAAGAACCTGACGCAATGGGAGACTTCGTCCGGCGCGGGCCTGGCCTTGCCCATCAATTACGGTACGCCGGGAGTCATCCTGGATTCGGTTCCGCAGCACGGGGGAGTCATCAACCGCGGCCAGATCGGCTTCGACGCCCAGGGCCGGCCCATCGTTTCCTACCACAAGTTCGACTCCAGCCCCAACGGATACACCCAGATCTACAACGCGCGCCTGGAAGACGGGAAATGGCGCGTACGCCAAACCAGCAACTGGACCTACAAATGGAATTTCGGGGGCAACGGTACCTTGGTATTGGAAGTGCAATTCGGGCCGGTCACGCTGAACCCCGACGGAACCCTCACCCAATGGTTCTACCACTATCTTGGCGCCAACGGTCCGGTGGAAACGGGAGTGTGGGTGTTGGACCCCGCCACCTTGCAACCGTTGCGAACCCTTCCGGACGCCTATTGGCCGGCCAATCATGAGACCGCCCAGGTTCAGGGCATGCAGGTGAATTGGGCCCAGGCCCAGTCCAAAGCCGATCCTGCCGTCATCTATGCTTTGCGATGGGAAACCATGCCCAACAACCAGGATCTCCCGCGTTCGCCGATTCCCGCCGCCACGCCGTTGATGTGGTACAAGTTGCGGAACCCGAACGCGGTTACGGCCTTATTCCGATCCGGCGCGCATGCGAAGCGGCTCGTGAATTCCGCATCGCACTGCCCGCTTTGCCATTACTCGCTGACGGGACGGAACCGTACGGTCCGGGCCCGTCAGCCTACGTCGCCGGACCCATAGAGTCCCCAACATAATGATTGCTCGGCTGCGGCCGGCTGCGCGGCGCGTCCGAAGCCGGGTTCAAGGCATGGGAACGAGTCGGCTTCCCTCCGCGGACCGCACGATCAAAAGGCCATGCGGCAGGTTATCGAATTGCATCCAGCCCGGGTTCCTGGATCGCGCCAGGATGCGGCCCTGCAGATCGCTGACGGAAACCTCGGCGGGTTTGTCGCCCCCGAACACCCGCAAGCGGCCGGCGGTCGCTTCCATCCGGAACGGGGCCGCCTCGGTCGGCGCCGCGATCGACGTCGTATGCACGTTGCCCAGGGGATCGGCCGGCGGGGTAAGGTTTCCCGACCAGCCTTTTTTCGACAGGATCAACATCAAGTACCCGCCCGAGACCACGGCGTTGTTGGGAGTGAAATCGGCCATGTTCCCGTCGAAAGTCCAATTCCCGCGGGACCATCTTTGCGTGTCGAGGCTGTTGAAATCATCGACCCATTTCGGCGTGAAATTGGAACCGTTAGGGCCCTGTCCCGGGGTGTAAGCCGAATACGCGATCCAATTGACCGTTTGCGTAACCGGCAGCTTGGCCGGATCCATCGCGCCCGCCCAGTCCGCCGCCGTGCTCGCCCACAGGTTCATGCGATAGGTTTCCGGCATGTCGGAAAGGTCCTTCACCTGCGGGTCGGTAGCCAGGTTCTTACGGACGGTTTGGCCGTCCATGCGGTAGACGATGGAATCGGGGGTCCAGTCCAGCGTATAGGTATGGAATTCCTTGGAAACGTCGGAAGAGGTCTGGAAGGCCTCGGAGGTGGTTCTGGATGCCGCGTTCCCGGTGATCAGGTTCGATTGGAAGCCGTTCGGGTTCTTCCCGATCACTTCGATGTCGATCTCGCGCCAGGGTTCGGGCGAACCCTTGGAGGAATTGTTGTAGTAGGTGAAGAAGGAAGAGACGGAGCCCGGCGTCGCCGCCATGCGCATACGCATTTCCCAACGCCCGAACTTCACGGTTTCATTGGAATAGAATTCAGCCCCGTCCAAGGCGGCGGCGCCGGCGGCGCCCGCGGCCAGGGCGACCTGGCCCAGGGTCAAGCCGATGTAAAGCGTGCGAAGCATTTCTTCCTCCGATTTAATCTCCGGTCCGCGCCGCGAAGCGAGGATACCGGGTCATCCCATTAGTGGATGCCGGGCGCCGGCGGATTAAAAGCATATTTCCACTTTCAAAGCAACCGTACCAGCGTACTAATTCGTAACATAAGGGCGTGGAAGCCAAATTCCTCAACGACTTACGCGCCCTCATCCGGGCGGCCGGAAGCCGGCGCCTTCCCTCGGTGCGGGCGCTGGCGGCGCGTTGGAAATGCTCCCCCACCACGGTCCAAGGCGTATTGCGGAAGGCGCGGGCGCTAGTTTGGATCGAGACGAAGTCCGGCGGTGGGAGCTGGCCGGCCGGGCGGATGCCGGCCCCGGTCGCTCCGCGCGCGCGACGGACCGCCGAGTCCCTGGCCGCCGAACTCAGGGAAGAGATCCGTTCGGGAAGATGGGGAGGCGGGGAGCGGCTGCCCGCGCCTAAGCATATGGCCGCCCGGCATCAGATCCATCCCGCCACCGCGCGCAAGGCGTACGGACTGCTGTCCCATGACGGGACGGTGGAAAAGCAGGGACGCGCTTGGCAGGTTTCGCATCCGCGGCGGCGAAACGACGCGCAACCCGTCCTTTTATGCCTGGGAGCGGGGGAAAAGGACGGTAGCCTGCGCCTCGGCTCGGATCGCGAGTGGGATTTCTGGCGCGAGATCCAGATCGAGGCCGCGCGCAACAACCTGCTGGCCGAAATCCATCCCTGGTCGGGAAAGCTGCCCGAGCTAGGCATGCGGCCCGTGGGCGCGGTGGTTTCCACCTGGCATCTGCCCGACCCGTATCCTCTGCTATCGGCCCTGCACCGCGCCCGCCTTCCCGCCGCGGTGTGGTTGGAAAACCCCGTGCTTTCGCCCGCGCGGCTCTCCATCCGATCGCCGTGGCTCGGCTTCCACGACATGGCCTATGGCCTGGAATCGGGCGCGATCCTGGGGGATCATCCGCTTATCCGGAAGCATGGCCGTATCGCCTGGATCTCCCCCTTCCATGGAGCCGAATGGTCCCGCAATCGGCTGGAGGGAATGCGGAATAAGCTATCCGAGGGGACCGCCCTGCACGAGGCCCTGGGCCCGTGGGTCTCGGAATGGGATTTCCAGGAAGCGGTATGGCACGACCCCGAGGCATGGAAGAGGGTGCGCCTGGATGGCGTGGGAGGGGAGGCGCGTTTCTCCGACCTGGTGCGCCCGTTGATGGAGGCCCTCGGCCGGGATCGCTTGCTGGAAAGCTTTTCCCCTTACCTGGAAAAGGCGCTGGCCTCGCGCTCGAGCCTATGGGTGGCGGCTTCGGATTGGGTCGCCTTGGCCTGCCTGGATTGGTTGGAGGCCAAGGGGGTTCGGGTACCCGGAGATGTCGCCTTGGCCGGGTTCGATGATTCGCGCGAGGCCCTGCGCCGCGGCCTGACCAGCGTCCGCTTCGATGCCCCGATGATGGCGCGGGCGATGGTGCGCCAGGTCCTGACGCAGACCCGGGAGCGCAGGACCATCCATTATGAAGGAACCGTGGTGGCGCGCGGATCGACTCCTTAGGGCCCCCGACTTATACCGCCCTTCGCCGCGCCCGCATCGGCCGGGGGCCGGGCGCTCCCATGGTGCCGCGTGCGGAAAGCCGTGGGGGAAATCCCGGTGTACTTCTGGAATTGATGCGCGAAATGGCTGCTGTCGTAGAATCCGGTTTCGCGGCTGATTTCGGCGATGGGCAAGCGGGTCATGGCCAGCAGCTGGCGCGCGGCGTCCAAGCGGATGCGCTGGATGTAGCGCACGGGCACCTCGCCGTAATCCTGCTTGAACTTCCGTTCGAATTGCTTCACGGACAAGGAGACCTTGGCCGCCAAGGAGGGGATATCGATCTTGCCGGGATAATTTTCCATGATGTATTCGATCACGCTCGCCAGCTTGGGGGCGGGTTCGATGGGCGCCTTCGCCTTCTTCAAGTAGCGGCACACGCCTTCGATGCCGGTGATCTCGGCCGCGGCGTCGCGTAAGGGCACCTTGGTGGTCGTGAACCACTCCGCCGATCGGTCGCGGCCCAAAACCAGCTCGATGCGGTTCAGCAACGGTTCGCCCGAGGCCATTACCCGCGCGTCGTCCTTGGCGTAATGCTCGGCCAGGAAGCGCGGCCAAAGATCGAAATCGGTTTTCCCAAGCACGTCCGCCTCTTCGCGTACGCCTGCCATTTCCAGGAAAGGGGCATTGGCCGCCAGGAATCGGCCTTGAGAGTCTTTGGCGAAATAGGCCACGTCGGGCAGGAATTTGAAGAGGTCATACCCATGCGAAACGGTGGATCCCATATTTCCCGATCATATCCCCAAAAGGTGAAAACTACTTCCAGAGAGTCGGTAAAGAATCGTCACCCGCTTGGACCCTTTGGACGGGACCCCGATAACCCAATGTCCGGCGCCGAAGAAGGAAGGTAATCCGCAGGTTTCCCCCCTAGATTCCGCGAAGTCGAGGGAGGGTTTGAATATGATTCGTAAATCGCTTTTCGCCATCATGGCAATTCCGCTAATCGCAACATCCGTCCGGGCCCAGGCTACGAGCTTCAGGGACGCCGCGGCCAAGGCCGGCATCAACGTGGGCATGGCCAGCAGCGCCGGTTCGCTGAAAGGCACCGGCTCCTACGTCACGCTCGCGAAGACCTTGAATCTATTCGTGTGCGAGAACGATATGAAGTTCCAGCCTACCGAACCTTCCCAAGGGAAGTTCAGCTACAGCGGAGGGGACGGGCTCTACGACTTCGCCAAGGCGAATAACTCGCGCATGCGCGGGCATAATTTCATCTGGCATTCGCAATCGGGATGGGCCGCCACCGTGAACGGCACCCGCGACCAGATGCTCAGCATCATGCGGACGCATATCGATTCGGTAGCCGGCCATTTCAAGGGGAAGATCCTGGAGTGGGACGTGCTGAACGAAATCACCGACGACGGGAACGGGAACGCCCTGCGGAAATCCTTCTGGGACAAAGCCATCGGCGACGATTACCCCGATTCCGCCTTCTTCATCGCCCGTCGCGCCGATCCCTACGGGAAACTCTACTACAACGATTACGGCGCCGACGGCGTGAACGGTAAATCCACCGCCATGGTCAACCTGGCCAAGAAGTGGCTCACGAACAAGGTTCCCATCGACGGCATCGGGCTGCAGTGCCATCTCTCGAGCGGCTTCAAGAAGGAAGACATTTCGGCCAACATCAAACGCTTCGGGGACCTGGGACTGCGGGTTTCCCTGACCGAGATCGATATCAAGGGCAGCAACACGGCCGATTGGACCAATCTTTTAGGTGCTTGCCTGGAGAACTTCAATTGTACCTCCTTCGTGACCTGGGGGATTTACGACGGGGGCACCTGGCTCGGGAGCAGCTGTAACGGATGCCTGCCTTACGACGCCCAATACCAGCCGAAGGCCTGCGTGCAGGCGATGATCGATCTCATGAACAACGCCGATCCCGCCGTGGTGGCGAAGCGGAAGGATTTCACCAAGACCGATCTCGCCGTTCCCGTCATCGCCTTCCCGCGGGAAGTCATGCGGCAGAAGCATGCGGGCGGATACTTGGGCTTGGCTGCGGTCCCGGTCTTCTCCGACGCTTCGGGAATGGTCGATGGCTTGGGCCGGAACCGTTCCGTCGCACCCAATTCCCCTTGGGCCGCGGGCCTCAGCATCCAAAGCCGGTAAACATTTGGGAACCGGACGTCGGCGTCCCTAAAAGGTTAAACACCTCACAAGATTCTGGGCGAGCATGGCTCGCCCGCATCGACTTCTTAAGCCGATATCGACCCTGTAATCGCATACGATCGCGATTACGCGCGGCAAGAAGACGCTTCTTCCTATACATTGCGCAGAGCATGGGGATCATACCTCCGCCCGGGGGGGCGCGGGAAATCCATTACTGATGAAACTGTCGAAGGAGCGCTTATGATTCGCCGTCCTCTCATCGCAACCTTGGCCTTTCCGTTGCTTATCTCCTCGGCGTGGTCCCAGGCTGCCACGAAAATCCGGGACGCCGCGGATGCCGTCGGCCTCAACTTCGGCCTCGCCACCAGCGCCAACCAGGTCCGCGATACCACCAGCGCCTACGCCCAGGACGCGAAGACCCAGTTCAACTTCGCCGTGTGCGAGAACGACATGAAGTTCGACAACACCGAGGGGCCTATCGGCACCTTCAAGTACACGGGCGGCGACGGCCTCTCCGCGTTCTGCGTCGCGAACAAGATGAAGATGCGCGGGCATAACTTCATCTGGCATTCCCAATCCAACACCGCCTCGGGCGCCGTCCACGACCGCACGACGGGGCTTACCGTCATGCGCAACCACATCACCGCGGTGGGCGGGCATTTCAAGGAAAAGATCCTGGAGTGGGACGTATTGAACGAAACCCAATCCGCTGGCTCGGGTTCATTCTGGTATAAGGCGATCGGCGCGGATTACACCGACTCGGCCCTGGCCATCGCCCGTAGCGTCATCGGGACCAGCGGATATCTCTACTCCAACGATTACGGCGCCGACGGCGTCAATGGCAAGTCCACCTCCATCCTGACGCAGGCGAAGAAGTGGCAGACCAACAAGGTTCCCCTCGACGGGATCGGGTTCCAATGCCACCTTGGCCATGGCATCAACAAGGCCGACATCTCGGCGAACATCAAGCGTTTCGGCGACATCGGCCTGCGGGTTTCCTTGACGGAGATCGACATCACCCAGGCGACCGCGGCGGATTGGACCGCGCTGTTAGGGGCTTGCCTGGAGAATTTCAATTGCACCTCCTTCGTGACCTGGGGCCTTACCGATGCCTCGTCGTGGATCGGCTCCACCTGCGGTTGCCTCCTTTACAACGGGAATCCGCCAACTCCCAAGAACGATATGATCTCGGCGGTACTGGCCGCGCTGGCCGCCGCCGATCCTGCCGTGACCGCGAAGCGCAAGGCTTTCATCGCGCTTCCTCCGGGAAGCCTCGGGCCCAATGCCGTGCAGGTGTTGCAACGTCCTCTCGCCCAGCGCGGCCCGGAACTCTTCTTCGGCGCTTCCCCGGTTAAGATCTTCTCGACGCCGAACGGCAACGCCATCGACGTCTTGGGCCGGAACCGGGCGCTGATCCCGGTTTCTTCCAATCTCCCCGGTTTGAGCATCCAGCCTCAGTAACGACCCAACTCGCGGGCCGGCGAAGCGTACGACACATACGGCGCCAGGCCCGCTGACCAGCACAAGGAGCGACCATGAACCGCCATCTGCCTTCGGCCCTTCTCGCCCTCCCGCTTTTCATCTCGTGCCCGTGGGCGCAAACCGCGACGACCTTGCGCGACGCGGCCGATGCCATCGGCCTCAACTTCGGCCTGGCCACCAACAGCTACCAGGTCAGTAGTTCCACTTCCGCCTATGCGGTGGCCGCCGCGGCCCAATTCAACTTGGCGGTGTGCGAGAACGAGATGAAGTTCGAGAGCACCGAGAAACCCATCGGCACGTTCAATTACAGCGGCGGCGACGCCGTCTACAAATTCGTCAGCGCGAACAAGATGAAGATGCGCGGCCATAACTTCGTATGGGGCGGCCAATCCAGTTCGGCCCAGGCGGCCGTGCACGACCGCGCTTCAGGGCTCAGCATCCTCAAAACCCACATCGACTCGGTGGGCGGCCATTTCAAGACCAAGATCCTGGAATGGGACGTGCTGAACGAGATCACCAACGATGGCGGCTCGGGCGGCCTCAAGGGCATTTTCTGGAAAACCAACATCGGGGACGATTACGCGGATTCGGCGTTGGTCTTTTCCCGCCGCGCGATCGGGACCAACGGGTATTTGTATTCCAACGATTACAGCGCCGACGGCGTCAACGCGAAGTCGACCTCTATCCTCAACATGGCCAAGACGTGGATACAGAAAGGCGTGCCCATCGACGGCATCGGGTTCCAATGCCATTTGAGCACGGGCATCAACAAGGCCGACATCTCGGCGAACATCAAACGCTTCGGCGACCTGGGATTGCGCGTATCCCTGACCGAGATCGACATCAAGCAGGCGAAAACGGCGGATTGGACCGCCCTCATGGGCGCGTGCCTGGAGAACTACAATTGCGTGTCCTTCGTGACCTGGGGCCTCACCGACGCCTCCTCCTGGATCGGCAGCAGTTGCGGATGCCTCTTGTATAACGGCAGCACGCCCGCCCCCAAGACCGATTTCATCAACGCCCTCCTGGACGCCATGGCCCACGAGGACCCGGCCATCGCCGCCAAGCGGAAGGAGTTCATCCAAAGGACCCCGGGAACGACGGCCTTATACGCCCGCAGCGCCGCCTTCCGGACCCCGTCCAGCCGCTGGCTGGGAGCCGCCCCGGTACCGCTCTTCTCCAATGGCGCGAAGGGGCCCGTGGACATCCTCGGCCGTAGCCAACCGGTCGCTCCGCGCTCGCCGTGGGCGGCCGGACTCGGCATCTTGCCCCAATAGCCCGCTTAAGGACCCAGCAGGGCTTTGAGGGACCGGCAGGTGCCGGCCACATCGCCCGAACCGAAAATGGCCGTGCCCACCACGGCCACGTTCACCCCCGCCGCCCTCACTTCGCGGATGTTCTGGGGCCCGATTCCCCCGTCCATCTGGATGTCCAGTTCCAGCCCGCGGGCATCCGCCTGCGCCCGTAGCGCGCGCGCCTTATCCAAGACGTAAGGGATGAATTTCTGGCCGCCGAAACCGGGGTTCACGGACATCAGCAGGACCAGATCCAAAAGCGGAAGCACCTGTTCCAAGGCCCCGATGGGGGTGGCCGGGTTCAGGCTCGCCCCCACGCGCAAGGGGATGCCGGCCCTGCTCTTTTGGGCCTTCACCAGCCGCACCAGGGAATCCAAATGATGGGTCGCTTCCACATGTATGGTAATGGAGTCGGCGCCCGCCTTTGCGAAATCCGTCACGAATCGCTCCGGATGGGCGATCATAAGGTGGCAGTCGAGGGGCAGTTGCGAACATTTCCGGAAGGCTTCCACCAGGACCGGCCCGAAGGTGAGATTGGGAACGAAATGCCCGTCCATGACGTCCAAATGCAGCCAATCGGCCCCGCCCTGCGCCACCGCCGCGCATTGCCCCCGCATGTCGGACAAATCGGCATTTAAAATGCTGGGGGCCAGGATTCCGGTTCGAGCCATTTTTTTGCTCCTTATTGAGGGCTGAAAAATAGTTTAATGGGATAGCCATGGGATTTAAGCCATTCTGCTCCGCCTTTTTGAAGCGCATGTTCAGCCCCATGCGGACCCGCGCTATCAAGTCCATGCTCTTCTCGGGCACGCCGGTGCTCGAACGCATCCGCATGGATAGCGGACATGAGGGACCGGTATTCACGCTCTTCTACAGGAACGGCCTAATGCTCACCTTGGGCGAATCCGGCATTCTCGACTACCAGGATCGCAGCTTCGAGGGGTTCCTGGGCGGCGAGAGCCGGGCCACCCACGATCGCGATTTCCTGGCCTCGTTGCATCGGATCGTACTGCAAAGCCTATTGCGTTACATCACCGCGCCGCGCGTGGAAGTCCGCCAGCGCGAACGGGCCGCCGAAGCGGCCTCGAAATTGTACCTGGCCTGCGAGCAGCGTCCCGTCGCCCCGTCTCCGGACCAAGTTTCCTGGTCTCCCGGTTCGCCCCGCGAGCCGGCCCGCTCCCGCTAGCCTCGAATTCACTTCCGGAAGAATTCCGGATCGGCAGCCAGCACCACGTCCATGGCTTCGCGCGCCAGGCTTTCCGGGATCCCGAAGGTCGTTCCCAACGCCTGGAACAGTTCTTCGCGGCCCAGTTTGCGCATCACGCTTGCCTCGGCGGTCCGCACCAGCAGGCTGCGTTTTTGCAGGTAGTACTGCGCACCGTCCCGCACGCGGTTGAGTACGGGGTAGCGCATCATGGGCAGGCGATAGCTCGCTTCCCAATGGGCGAAGAACTCCTCCTCCCCCACCGCCCGCTTCCGGAAATCGAAGCGGTACTTCAAGCCGCCCCCTTCGGGGCGGCCGGTATCCCGGGGGCCGCTCCATAGCCGCCAGGCGCCGGCTTCCGCCTTATCCTCCAAGCGCACGGCATTGGGCGGGATCCACGCTTCCAGCGACAATCCGGCTCCCGGCAGGGGAAGGGGCTCGAAGATGAGATAGCCGGGATCGAGCAGGTAGGCGCGGCCCTCCCAATCCATGCGCAAGGCGCAGTGGATGTTTTGCGATCGGCCCTTGTCGCCCATCAGCAAGGCGTAACCGATGCCCGCCTCCCGGAGCCGGCCCGCCAGCCACCACGTGAGGGAAAAGCAAGTGCCGCCCGCGCCGGTCTCCCGATTGCGTTCGAGCCAGCCCTCCGCCAGGCCCAAGGTAGCTTCCATGTTACCCCCGGCCGCATGGGCGGCGATCTTGCTCAGGTTCTCGTAAGGCAGGATCGAAAGCTCGCGCAGGGCCGTCAGCACGGGGGCGGGGAAGGGGACGGGTTCGGGGGGCATGCGGTCGGCGTTTCCGTTAAGGGCTCTTAGGGACGGAAAAGGTAGTTCGCCCCGCCCCATTCATCGAACCGCAATCCTCCGGATGCAAGTCCGTAATCCCCAATCGGTAATTTGCCTGGCCGATCCCGGGCGGAGCGGGGCTTCACGGCCGCGTTCCGCCCGGGTCGCATCGATTCCCGATCGAACATTCCATTTCCGGAAGGATGACCATGAAGCCCGAAAATACCTTTTCCTTTCCCATCGGCCTGGCTTTGCTCGCCTCGCCCCTGTTGGCCCAAGTCCAAGGGCCCAGCAGCTCGGCCACTCCCTATCTCGTGCCCACGGCGCCGGGGGTGGAGATTACCTCCATCCTTACGGCCGGGGACACGGTCAAGCATTTCAACGGCGGCACCCAGCTTTACCGCATGAGCGGCATACCCGACGGCCTGGGCGCATTCGACAACGATCGCGACGACGAGGATGAATTTTCCGGCGAACGCGGCAACGGCCATGCGCGATGCCATCGCGACGAGGGGACCTTCACCGTGGTCATGAACCATGAGCTGACCAATTCCGATGGCGTGGCGCGCGATCATGGCGGCAGGGGCGCCTTCGTTTCCCGCTGGACCATCCGCAAGTCGGATCTGAAGGTGGTGGCCGGCGTGGATCAGATGCAGCACGTCAGGCTGTGGAACCCGGCCGCCTCGGCCTTTTACGATTCCACCGGCGTCACCTTCAGCCGCTTCTGTTCGGCCGATCTGGCCAAGCCTTCCGCCTACTACAATCCCGCCACCGGGATGGGAACGCGGGATCGCATTTTCCTGAACGGCGAGGAAGTCTCCGGCGGCCGCGCCTTGGCCCATATCGTCACGGGCCGGTATGACGGGACCACCTACGAGTTCACCGGCATCGGCCGCGCTTCCTGGGAAAACCTGCTCGCCAACCCTTATCCCCAGGATAAGACCGTCGTCCTCGGCGATGAAGACGCGACCCCGGGCGGCGTTTACATGTACGTGGGCATGAAGCGGTCGACGGGCAACAGCATCGAACGGGCCGGCCTGATTGGCGGAACCCGTTATGGCGTGGCCGTGCAGGGCATCGCCGCGGAAGATCGCTTCGCCGGCATCCCCGCCGGGACCCGCTTCTCCATGGCCGCCGCGACCGATCCTTCCGTGACGAAATTCTGGCGCCCCGAGGATGGCGCCTGGGATACGCGCAACCCCGATCGCTACTACTTCGTGACCACCGATCGCCTCGATCTTAAGAAGGACGGCCTGGGCGCCACCGAGGGCCGCTCCCGCCTGTGGCGCTTGACCTTCGACGATATCCGGAACCCCGAGGCCGGCGGCAAGATCGAAATGATGCTGGACGGCACCGAGGCGCAGAACATGCTGGACAATATCACCGTGGACGAGAAGGGCAAGCTGATCCTGCTGGAAGACGTCGGCAACGCCGCCCATAACGGCAAGGTGTTCAGCTTCGATCCGGATACCCGCGCGCTGGCGCAGATCGCCAAGCATGACCCCGCCCGTTTCGGCGACCTCACGGTGCCGGCCGGTCCCGGCTTCAATCAGGACGAGGAGACCTCCGGGGTAATCGACATCAGCGAGCTGGTGGAAAACACCCGCGGGTACAACACCCGGAAATACGACTACTTCCTCATCGTCGACCAGGCGCACGCCAACGTGGCGGCGACCGACCCATCCATCGTGGAGAAGGGCCAGTTCCTGATGATCAAGGCGCCTAAGTAAGGGCTCCCGGGCGGCCCGCGTTCAGCCGAACAGACCGACGCGGGCTCGAGGGCGAGGGAAGACTAGAACAGATTTTCCCTCGCCCTTTGCTCCAGGAACAAGTCGGCCAGGGTCAGGGCGGCCATGGCTTCCACGATGACGACCGCCCGCGGCAGGACGCAGGGATCGTGCCGCCCCTTGGCGGCCAGGGTGCGCGGCTTCCCGTGCTTGTCCACCGTCTGCTGGGGAAGCGATATTGTTGCCGTGGGCTTGAACGCGATACGGCACAGGATGGGCTCGCCGTTGGTGATGCCTCCCTGCACTCCGCCCGAACGGTTGCTGGAAGTGCCGATGGAGTCGAGGGGCGAAGCGTCCTTGGCCCGCTTACCGCCCTTCACGATGAAGGGATCGTTGTGTTGGCTGCCCTTGAGGCGAGTGCCGGCGAAGCCGCTCCCGATTTCGAAACCTTTGGTGGCCGGCAGGGAGAGGAAGGCGCGGGCCAGTTCAGCTTCGGCGCGGTGGAAGACGGGTTCTCCCACTCCCTTCGGCGGCCGCGTGACCACGAGTTGGATGACCCCGCCCAGGGAATCCTGGGATTTGCGGGCGGCCTCGATGGCGGCCGCCATCTTCTTCGCGGCCGCCGCGTCCGCGCAGCGCACGGGATTGGCCTCGACCATGGCGAGGGTGGCCTTAAGCGGATCGATGGCCGCGTCGATTTCCCCCACTTGCGATACGTAGGCGAGGATTTCCGTTCCGCAGGCTTCCTTCAGGAGCTTGCGCGCCAGCGCGCCCGCGGCCACGCGGCCGATGGTCTCGCGCGCCGAAGCGCGGCCGCCCCCGCGGTGATCCCGGAAACCGTATTTGAGATCGTAGGTGAAATCGGCATGGGAGGGGCGATACATCTCGGCCATGTCGCCGTAATCGTGCGAGCGCTGATCGGTATTGGCGACCAGCATGCCGATGGGCGTGCCGGTGGTCTTCCCGTCGAAAATGCCGGACAGGATCTCCACCTTGTCGGCCTCGTTGCGGGGCGTGGTCAGCTTGCTTTGGCCGGGACGGCGGCGATCGAGTTCGGCCTGCACCTCGGCCTCGCTGATGGAAAGGCCGGCCGGGCAGCCGTCCAGGACCACCCCGACGGCCTTGCCGTGGCTTTCGCCGAACGTGGAGATGCGGAACAGGTTGCCGTAGGAGGAGGACATGATCTCAAGTATAGGAATTCGCCGTTGCTGGGCTGGGTCTGGCGTGGCCGTGCCTCCGGGGCGGTTCGGATGACTCGCTTTCCCGGGTGGGCGGTCGATCGCCGGCCGGGGGAATGGGGACGCCCGCGCAATGGGGAGCGCGGGCTTTCTATGAGGGAAATCGATCCCCTTCCCCCGGCCGGCGACGCTCGTCAACTCACCGCCCCGGAGGCCCGGACACGCCTACTCCGTTCCGCCACGGCGAACGCCCATCCTTTTGACTGGCGCATGCGATCCTGGCAGTCGGTTTCGCGGAGGCTGGGGGAGAAAGAAGGGGGCTATAGAGACTTTGTGTAGACAATGATTGTCAATACAAAGTCTGTATGGGTGGCAATGCCTACCGCCCCTGGAGGGGCGGGGTGGTTTTTCGTGAGGCTCTGGGAGAGAGGGGGCGGACTAGGCCGGACTGGGGCCCCTTAGATAGGGGGCTCTGCTTTGGCGGTTGCGGGCCTGTCTATGCGAGGTAGGCGTGCTCTGGGGGCGGGCCCCTGCTAAGCGGGACCTTGGAGCTTGGGGTTGTTCTTGTGGCGGTCGGCGTCGCGGGCGGTTTTCTTCTCGAGGTTCTGGGCGAAGGCGGCGGTCAGGTCCACGCCGGTCTGGTTGGCCAGGCAGATGAGGACGAACAGGACGTCGGCCATCTCGTCTCCCAGGTCCTTGGCCAGGTCCGCTTTCTTGAAGCTCTGATCGCCGTAGGTGCGGGCCATGATGCGGGCCACTTCGCCCACCTCTTCCATGAGGATGGCGGTATTGGTCAGTTCGCTGAAGTAGCGCACCCCGATGGTCTTGATCCAGGAGTCCACCTGGGCTTGGGCTTCTTTAAGCGTCATGGCGGATTTCCCCGCCCGGTGGAACTATATGCGCCGGGCAACCGTCCAATCTAGCCAACAATCCGGGATCCGCAAACCGAGGCCGGGGCCGGCGACGGGGCCGGGGATTTTTACCTTAGGGGACCCATTTTGCCATCCGGCGTTGAACCCATGGACATCCTGATCGTCTCCCAAGACTTCCCGCCCGAGGAAGGCGGTATCCAGACTTACGTCCTGGAGCTGGCGCGTCGTTTCATCGCCCGCGGGCACGACGTGCGCGTCATTTGCCCCGGCCTCCCGGATGCGCCCGCCCCGCTTCCCGGCCTCAAGGAAGTCGTGCGCCTACGCATCGGCTCATCCTTCCTGTGGTCGCGCCTGCTAACGTATCTTCCCGGTTACCTCCGCTCCCGCCCTTCCCTCTCCCGCATCCTCTATGCCCAATGGCAAGGGGCCGCCGGCGCGTTCCTCTGTCCCAAGGGCGTCCGCAAGGAGTATGCCTTGGTCCATGGCCGCGAGTTGCTGACTTCCGTTTTCGGCCCCCTCCAGCCCGGCCTCATGCGCAAGGCCTTCGCCCGCCTCGACGGCGCCTTTCCCAACAGCAACGAGGTCCTGCGCCTTACCCGGGCGCATGCGCGGCCCGGCTGCCCCTTGCATCTCATCCATCCCGGCGTCGATCCTCAGGCGTTCCGCCCGGTTGACGCCGCCTTCCTGCGCGCCCGCTATGGCCTGGGGGACGCGCCCGTCATCGTTTCCCTGGGGCGCATGGTCGCGCGCAAGAACCTACGCATGCTCATCGAGTCCCTGCCCGCCGTGCGCCGCGCCTGGCCGGGAACGCGCCTGCTCTTGGGCGGGACCGGGCCCGAACGCGAAAGCCTGATGGCCCGCGCCGGCGAACTGGAATTGGCGACGGGACCGGAAGCGGCCGTGCTGTTCCCCGGCCGCATCGCCGACGGCGAGATGGCCGCCCATTACAGTCTTGCCGACGTGTTCTGCCTCCCGAGTCTCGCTTCCCCGAAGGACGTGGAAGGTTTCGGCATCGTCTATCTCGAAGCGGGCGCCTGCGAAGTGCCGGTGGTGGGAGGCCGCGCGGGCGGCGTGCCCGACGCCGTCGCGGACGGGGAGACGGGCCTCCTGATCGACCCCGCTTCCCGCGGCGAACTCGAAGGCGCGCTGATCGCCCTGCTTTCCGATCGCGAGCGGAGAAGGGCCATGGGCCGGCGCGCGCGGGAGCGCATCCTGAAGGACTTCACCTGGGACGCTTGCGCCGACCGTATGCTGGCATGCATGGCCTGACAATCTATCTTTAGGACCCTTGGCACTCATGGACGCAACCGAAACCGAACCCACCGCCCGCATCGCCACCGCTTTCGGGGCCATCACCGGCCGCGTGACCGCCCTCGACATGGCGTTTTTCCGGCTCTTGGCCGCCGTCAATCTGCCCAAGTCCGTGGCCTATTCCCTCATCCTGTTGGTGCGTAGCGGGGACGGGTGGATTTGGGCCCTCATCGCCTGCGCGCTTTGGCTCTTCCTGCCTTTCGCCGAGATGGAACGCGTGGTGTTGCATTGCATCCTGGCCTTCGCCATCAGCCTGGCCATCTACTTCCCGGTCAAGTTCATCGGGCGCAGGTTGCGACCATACGAAAAGGGACTGCCGATCAAACCGCTGGTGCCTCCGCTGGATAAATACAGCTTCCCCTCGGGCCATACCATGAACAACCTGGCGGTCGCCCTCACCTTGGCCGCCCATTTCCCGGTCTTGTTCCTGCCCGCCATCGCCATTCCCATCCTGTTGGGCGCCTTGCGCGTGCTCTTCGGGGTCCATTACTTGAGCGATATCATCGGCGGCAGCGTGCTGGGCGCGTTCGCTTTCGCGCTCGCGAAGGCTTTCTTCCCGCTTTCCGGCTCCTGATTGGCGTTCGCTTCCGTTTCCATCGGATTCCCCGCGGGATTCCCGCTTCCTTCCTTCGCCTCTGGATAGTAAAATCGGCCTCGGCATCGTTCATCCTGGCATTACCATGAGGGGACAGGTATCTTATACGCGTTCGCTTCCGCGCATAACATGATGACCTACCGCGAAGGATTCCGGGCGTGCAGACGCCTTAGGGCACGGTGGCCTTTTGGCCCCATGCTCGCGTTATGCCTATGCCTGGCCCATCCGCGCCTGGCCCATTCGGCCGCTCCCTCGCCGGATTCTTCCCGGTCCTCCGATTCCGGGAAAAGCAAGGCCGAGGTCGATTCCGATTTGGACGACTCGGACGCGACCGAGGCGGCGGGTCCCGATTCGATCGGCCACCGCCTCTACACTTACATCTCTTATCCCTTCCTCCAAATAGTCACCTTGCCGGTGGAAGTGGTGCTGGTGCCGGCCGTCAAGGCGGTGCTCTATCCCACCAAGCCCCCGCTCCGCTACATGCTCAACCAGAACGTCATCGATCGAACCATTAAGCTGATCAGCTTCGGGAATGAAGGCCAGATCATGGTTTATCCCACCATGAACCTGGCCCCGGGAACGGGATCGTCCACGGGCCTCACCTTGCGCGATCAAACCCTGTTCGGCCGGTCCAGCGAGCGGGCGGTGCTGATGACCAATTTCTTCGTGAACGGCGACTGGAAGATGCGTACCTACGCCACCGCAGCGGACATGGCCGGCAGCGGCTTGAACTCCAAGCTCTCGGTGACCCTCACCCACGCCAAGAACCAGTCCTTCAACATGCCGGGCACCCCCATCTTCTGGTCCTATGCGGACACTTCCACGGCGCTCTCCCTGGGCATCTCCCATCTCTTGTACGAAAGACTCGCCGTGCGCGGCCAATACGTGTTCCGCGACAACCATTACGGGAATTCCCCGACCGATAACAAACCGTTCGTAGAACGCGCGGGCTTCCTTAAGGATGCGAACGATAGCCTTGACGAACAGATGCGCGGCCTGCAATCCAATTGGCACGATCATATCGTGGCGGTGGGCCTCACCCGGGATACCCGCAACAACCAGAACATCGTGCTGGGCGGGAGCGATTTCGATGCGTCCTGGCAATACCATCTCACCGACGCCAACCATAACTTCCATGCCTGGGAGCTTTCGCTCTCCAATTATTTCAAGCTCGGGAAGGAAAAATACGAGATCTCCACGGACGAGGAGCGCAAGGCCGGCGGCCTTTCCATGCAAAAGGTCCTGAAGAAAATGGAATTGGAAAACCTCAAGAAGGAGCTTTTCAACCGCAAGGTCCTGGCGACGCACGTATACGCGGCGCAAAGCTTCGAGGTGCCCGGCAATCATATGCCGGTCTACGGCCTGCAGACCCTGGGCAACGACACCCCTTTGCGCGGCTACAGCGGCAGCCGGTTCCGCGACTACGCCGTCCTGTCGGCGGGGGCGGAGTACCGCTTCCCGGTCATGCGGCTGGTGGACGGGGTGATCTTCGACGAGTACGGCGTGTTCGGCCGCTCCTGGGACCAGATCGACTATTGGGACGGGCTGAAGAACTCCTGGGGCTTCGGCATCCGCGTGCGGCGCCCGGACATCTATCTCTTCCGCTGCCAGCTGGGCTTCCACGGCACTCAGGGCATCGTCCTGAACCTGTCCGTGGACGAACCCTATTAACCTCCTTAACCTCCGCGCGTCCAAAAGCCCGGCTCCGTGCCCGCCCCGGCTGTAGCTGGGCTCTTAGTACATTTCGCCAGGACATGCCGCCCTCCCAGGATCCCCCTCCCGCGGCCGGGCCGGCCGCTTCGGCCCAAGGCCATCGCGAATTCATCAATCGCGGCTCCCGCTTCATGCTTCTGGACAACGTGTCCAAGGCGGCCGAACCCTTGCTCGTGCTCCTCTGCGCCAGGGCCTATGCCGGCGGCGAATGGGGCATGTTCAAGTACTACGAATCTCTCATCCTTCTGCTTACGCGCCTGGGCTCGCTGGGGCTGGACCGCGGCGTAGTGTGGATCTACGCGCGCTGCGAGAACGACGGCGTCTTCGTGCGCCGTTTCAGCCGCTGCGTGAACCTGGTCTTCCTGCTGTCCGGGCTTCTCTTCTTCGGGGCCTTGGCCCAATACGCGGGCTACCTGCCCACCTTCGGATCGTGGACCGCCTCCATGCCGCACTCCCCGGCCTTAACCTTCGCCTTGTTCATGGCCAGCGTGCCGGTGCAGGCCTGCGCCCTCCTCTTCCTGCAATCCCTCCTCAACAAGCGCGTGCTCGTCTTCGGCCTGATGATCCGCAACCTGATCGTTCCCGTGCTCATCTATGGCCCGGCCCTGGCGCTGTCCTACACGCCGCTGAAATCGGTCGGGCTCGCCTTGCCTTACCTGGGCGGCAACCTGGCCGGCTTGGCGCTCGCGATGGTGGGCTTCCTCCGCAATTACCAGGTCAACTGGAAGGACTGGGCCTTCTCCGCCTTCCCTTCGCGGTCCTTGCTCCGCTTCTCCCTGCCCCTGGCCAGCACCGATTTCTTCATGAGCTTCGCCTACCGCTTCGACATCCTGCTCCTGGGCCGCTACTCCGGCATCCGCGAAGTGGAGATCTATTCCGTCATCGTGATGATCTCCAATACCCTGCGCTCGCTGCGCCAGTCCTTCGACGGGATCATGCTTTCGGTTTTCTCCACCGGCGCCGAGGGCGTGGACGCGGGACGCCGACGCAACTTCAATTACGCGACCTGGATGGTCACCACCGTACAGGTCCCCTTCGTGTTCCTCGCCCTCATCTTCGGGCGGGAAATACTGTGGCTCATCTCCCCCGTGTACGCCCCGGGCATGTGGGTATTGGCCATCGCCACCTTCTTCAACCTGGGGGCGACCTTGGGATCCTTCTCCGCGCAACTTTTGATCGGGCTCGGGCGCACCTTCATGATCCCCGTCTCCCAGGTCGCCTTCATCCTCTCCAGCCTGGCGCTCAACTACCTCATCATCCCCCATTACGGCGCCGAGGGCGCCGCCTTCGCCACCGGCGTGGCCACCTTGCTCGGCGGACTGGTCGCGTTCGGCGGGGTGTGGGCCTACGCGCGTTCGCCCGTCCTGCAATGGGAATACCTGAGCCCGCTCCTGACCGGCTCTCTTTTCTATCTCGCGGCGACGGCCCTGCACTTCCTGGCCAAGCCCGGCCTTCCCGCCGACATCGCCGCCTTCGCCGCCGCCAGCGCCGCCTTCGGCTGGCATGCGCGCGGCAAATGGAAGAAGTTCAATGCCCCGCGCCCCTGAAACCGTCTGCCTGCTTGGGCATCATGAGTTGGATTACCCGCGCAACCGTAGCCTCCGCGCGGCGCTGGAAGATGCGGGTTATCCCGTTCTGGACGTGCATTCGCGCGCGCCCTTCCCCTGGCGCCATCTCATCCTCGGGTTCGGTTACCTTAAGATCTTCCCCCGCGTGCGCCGGGTGCTTGTCACCGAAGGCGGCCATCGGCTGGTCCCGTTCATCAAGCTGCTGGCTTGGCTTACCGGGCGCGAGGTCGTTTTCGATCCTTTCCTTTCCCGCTACAATACGCGCATCGAGGATCGGAAGCTGTACCGCCCCGGCGGGTTGCAAGCCTGGATTTGCCGCTGGCAGGATTGGTCCTCCACCCATGCCGCCGATCGCCTCCTCTTCGATACCCAGGAGCATCGCGATTACTTCTTCGCCCAGTACCGGTTGCGCAAGCCTTCCCTGGTGCTTCCCGTAGGCGTCCCGGAAGCGCATTTCCATCCTCGCCCGCCCGGGTCCCTGCCTTCGCCCTATGCGGCCGGCGGCGCCGCGTTCCAAGTGCTCTTCTACGGATCTTATATCCCCTTGCAAGGGGCGGAATGGATCGTGGAGGCGGCGGCGCTCTTGCGCGGCAAGGACATCGCCTTCACCCTGATCGGGAGCGGGCAGACCCGGGCCGAAGTGGAAGCCCGGGCGCGGTCCCGGGACATTCCCGGCCTCCGCTTCCTCCCGAACGTTCCCGAAGCGGAGCTTCCCGCCTACCTGGCGCATGCCGACCTATGCCTGGGCATTTTCGGGGACACCCTGAAGGCGGCGAACGTGGTGCCGAACAAGGTGGTGCAGGCGGCGGCGATGGGCAAGCCCCTCCTCACCCGCGACTCGCCCGCCATCCGCCGTTATTTTTCCGATGGCGAAAACATCGCCCTGGCGCCGCCGGCCGATCCGCAAGCCCTGGCCGACCGCATCCTGGCCTTACGCGGCGACCCGGGACTCCGGGCCAGCCTGGGGGCGAACGCCCGCCAGGTCTTCGAAAACTCCTTTTCCACAAAGGCCCTTGGCCGGCTCCTGCGCGGTTTCCTCGGCTAATTCCGCCTCGCCCTTCGCCCGCCCTCCTTTGCGGGCTTTTTAGGCCCGCAAATCGGGGCCATCACCACGCCTTCTCCTCTTGATTCCCCCCGGAACCTGGCCCTATAATTTTTGAAAGGCGACGGCGAAGACGAGACCCGTCCCGCCGGCCCTGCAAGCGCTTTCGCCGATCGATCAAGGAGTGCCCCGTGCGCGTGCGTAAACTCCTCCTATGCTTAAGTCCCCGCATTCTGTTAGGGACCCTGGGCCTTTTCGGCGTCGCCCCGGTGGCCGCCCAGGTGTACGCTTCCCTTCCCGACAATCCCATCGCCTTCGGCAACTGCACGGCCCGCGTCAAGGTCGATATCGCGCGTTTGCGATCGGGCCCCTCGCTGGACTCCAAGATCCTCGGGGTGCGCAAGCAGGATGAACCGCTACACGTATTGAAGGTGGTGGGCAAATGGGTGCAGGTGGAAACCGTCACCGGCGACACCGCCTACATGGCCGCCTACCTGTTGGCTTTCCCGGCCAGCGATCTTTTGGAACAATGGAAGCGCGAAAGCCCGGCGCCCAGCGTGGGCAAGAAGGCAAGAGTGAAATGGGCCTCGGTGGAATTCCGCAAGTACCCCTCCCGGCTTTCCGCCAGCCTGGGCCATTTCGATCTCGGGGACGAAGTCGCGGTTTTGACCGACATGGGGAATGGCTGGAGTTTCGTCGAAAGCCGCAAGACGGATGGCAACGGCCCCTGCTACGGCTTCCTCGCCAACCGCGCCTTGGCCGCTCCGGACGTTCCCGATCCCCCGGATTGGGCCGCCCCGGTCTCCCAAGTACGCTTAAATCCGGGTCAGCAGCCGGAGGTCAAGCCGGTCCGGGAAAGCCCGAGCCAGTACTGCCTGCGCACCGCCTGGAGCCCGGAGCTTTTCAAGATGGAGTTGAGGGCCAAGACCTCGGAGGCGGAACAGAAAATGTTGGAACAGCGCGTAGCCGCGCGCTGAGGCGAGCGCGCCTTTAGTTGAACGATCCGTCCAGGCTCCCCGCCACGCGGAAGCGGACCGGATTCCCGTTGGGCTGCTCCCGGATATCCGCTCCGAAGGCATGCAGCGCCGCCACCGTCAGCTTCAGTTTTTCCGAAAACAGGCTTTGGGACAAGGAAAATTGGTTCTCCCAGTGCGAGGTTATCTTGAAGACCGGACCCCAATGGCGCACTTCCTTGGGGCCCACGTAGGCGACCTGCCCATCGATGCGGGTCTTGGCCCCTTTCCAGGTCAACCCATAGCCCGACCCGGCGGAAAGCCACCAAGGGCTGGGGAGGAACTCCAGGCTGTCGGCGTCATGGCCGCGGAACCGGCGCAGGCCCGCTTCGGCTTTCCAATTCCCCTGCGGCCCCAGCTCCCCGGACGCGAACAGCCTTCCGCCTGAATTGGCCACCCAGAAATCGCTGCCCACGTAGCCTCCCCGTCGTAGGAGAATGCCGTCTCCGCTATCGAACAGGGAGCCGTGGAACAGGGGCAACTCCCATTCCATGGCGTAATCGGCCGCTAGCCCCGCCTGGAAATGCTTCCGCACCTCGCGGTATTCGGCGCCGGCCACCACGCCCCGGTTCTGCTGACCCGGCTGGAAGCGGCCCACGGCCTGGGAGTCGGCGCTCAGGTACTCGGTGGGGACGGTATAGCCTTTGAAGGCGTAGTGGTAATATCCCTTGAGGAATTGGAGGGGTTGATGGGAACCGAAGGGCTCCCGGAACTCGGTGCCATGCTGGGCCTGGAACATGCCTTCGCGGTAACCCAGCGACCCTTGCGAGACCATGCGCAAAGGCATGGAATCGGGAGCGGTCCAATCCTGCTGGTAACGGAACCGGAAGGGATACTCCTTCTCTTCGAACTCCCCGAAGGCGCCTTGCGAGTTCATCGCCCTCCGCTCATAGCCGATATCGAACTGCCATTTCCAGGTTTCCTCCGAGGAGCCTAAAAAGCTCAAGTCGAGTTCGGAACGGCGCCAATGCGACTTGTCGAATTGGAACGGGCTAGGCGAATCCCATTGCTGCTCCACCAGGGACAAGGTGAAGCCCTCGCCATCCCGGTAATGGAAGTCGAAGTTGAATCCCTGCCAGGGGTACACCTGCCCCGTCACCGGCGAAGCGGTCCACCACCATCCTTGGTTGGCCTGCAGCCCCAGGGTGGCCCCGCGGCGGATGTAGGCCGCGCCCAAGGCGGCCTGGCTGCGGATGGGCCCGTCGCCGCCGAACCAGGCCCAATCGCCCTTGTTCTCCGCCGTGGACATGAACTTGCGCGCGGGCAAGGTGGCTTGGGAATAAAGGGCGTTCTGATCGAGGGCGGCGTGCAGGCGAAGCGCATCCATCGGCGACCAGGCCAGTTCGGATTGGACGAAGGGGGAAGCGCCTTCCCCGGGAGCATTGGCGCCGGTGGCCGAGTAGGAGAAAATGGAACTGTCCGCCTCCCAACGCCGGTCCGGGCCGTAATGCAGGTAGGGATGGGACGGCCACAAGAACGGGAGCACGTCGCCGGCGTTCTGGTAGAACTCCTTCCCGGCCACGAAACCTTCTTCGCCATTCAACAGGAAGTGGTTCTCGGGTTCACGATTCCGATCCAGGAGGAAGGTATTCTCGGCCGGCACGCCGCCCTGCTCCCAAGCCGGCGGCGCATCCGCGGCCAAAGCGGGGAAAGCGGCGCCGGCGGTCAGGCCAGCGATAAATCGGACGGCCATGAGGGCGGGAATGCTGCGGGATGCGGACCGATGCAAGGGCTTCACGAATCGCCTCCGTGCTGGGAGATCAAGAATAGAAAACACGAGGGAGGGGGGCGGCAATCCCTTCATCCGCGGCGGACCAGGCGGGCGGCGAAGAATCCGTCGTATTCCGATTCGCCGGGATGCAGCCATAGGCATCCGCGCTTGATCGCGAAGGCGGGCAGATAGGCGGACGCGTCGTCGAGGCGCCAATCGGGGTGCGCGGCGAGGAAGGCTTCCACCACCTCCAGGGACTCCTCCTCTTCCGGGCTGCAGGTGGCGTAGAGGATGCGCCCCCGCTCGGAGGCAAGGCGGGCGGCATCGGCGAGCAGGCCTTTTTGCAAGGCCGCCAGGCGGGCGAAATCCCCCGGCACATGGCGCCAACGGGCTTCGGGCCGGCGGCGGATCACGCCCAGGTTGCTGCACGGGGCGTCCACGATGATGCAATCGAATCGCCCGCGTAGGGCGGCGTGCGCGGGATCCATCACCACGGGCCGGAGCCGATCGTGCCCGAGGCGCTCGCGGGCATCCCGGATGCGGCGCAAGCGGCGGAAGGAAAGATCGTTGCAAACGATGGGAGCGGCGGATGCGGGCGTTCCGGAGGGAACCGCAGCGACAGCGGCCCGGCCGCCGGCTTTTTCCGCGGCGAGGGAATATTCCAACAGACAGGCGGCCTTGCCTCCGGGAGCGGCGCAGAGGTCCAGCAGGGATTCGGAAGGCCGCCAGGCGGCCAGGCGCGCGATGAGCCCGGCGGCGGGATCCTGGAACGCGAAGGCTCCGCGGGCGAAGAGGTCCGAATGCAAGGCGACCTCGCTCGATCCCATGAGACGCAGGAATAGGGGCGCGTCCGCTTCCGGTTCCGCCGAAAGACCCAAGACGGCGAGGCCGGCCCGGACTTCCGCCACCGCGGCGTCCGCCTTCGAAGCGCGGGCCGGATTTGCGCGGATGAACGCGGGGGCCTCTTCGTTGTTGCGAGCGAGGGTGGTCTTGAGGCGCTGGGCGCCGAGGCGCTTGAGCCAACGCCGCACCAACCATTCCGGATGAGAAAAATTCACGGCCAGGGAGCGGACGGATTCCCCCGGGGCCCGCTTAAGCCCTTGCGCGGCGATCTTCTTGAGGAGCGCGTTGGCGAAGCCGGCTTGATGCTTGCCGGCATGGCGTTTGGCCAGTTCTACCCCTAAGTTCACGGCCGCGAAAGCGGGCACGTCCAGGAAAAGCATCTGGTATGCGGAAAGCCGCAGGATCGACCGCAGGGTGCCGGGCCCCGGAGGCTTCGGCGCGTAAGCGTCGATATTGTAGTCGAGCAGGGAGCGGTTCCGCACGACCCCCAGGCAAAGGGTTCGGACCAAGCCGCGATCGGACTTGGGAAGGTCGTTGGTATGGAGCGGGAACAGATCCTTGAGGAAGGGGCCTTCCTTACTGGGGCCTTCCGATTCCTGCGCGCGCAGGATGCCTAAAGCGGCTTCGCGCGCCGCGTAGCCGGCTACGCTCATTCCGGCCCTCTCACTTCGGCCTTCTCACGACAACCGGAAGTTTTCGCGCTCGGCAGGTTGCAGTCCGTTGACGAAGTCGGGCCCGGACACCCGGGGCTTGCCTTCCCATTGCACTTCGCGCAACATCAGCCAGCCGCGCCCGGTCGCGACGTAAGGATAGCGATCGGTTCCAATGCGAACCGTTCCGGGTTCGGCGCTCTCCGTCGCCGCCGGCGGCTCGTCCACGGGCCGGGTCGCATGCACGCGGAGTACGCGGGCGGAGCCCGCCTGCGCCGCGTAACACACCGGATACGGGTTGAAGGCGCGCACGCGATCGTGCAAGGCTTGGGCGGGCAGGGCGAAATCGAGCTTGCCGTCCTCTTTCTTGAGCTTGGGCGCCGGAGTGCTGGCCGAATGATCCTGCGTTTCGGTCCGGGACCGTCCCGCTTCCAGATCGTCGAGGGCCTGAAGCAAGGTATCGCGGCCCAATTCGCGCAACCGCGCGAAGAGATCCGCCGAGGTTTCTTCCGGCCCGATGGGCGTTCTCGCCCGCGCCAGGACTTGGCCATGATCGATTTCCGCGTCCAGTTGGAACACGGTCACTCCCGTTTCCTTTTCCCCGTTGGCGATGGCCCATTGGATGGGCGCGGCCCCGCGGTACTTGGGTAAAAGGGAACCGTGCACGTTCACGGCCCCGAAGCGGGCCAAGGGAAACAGGGTCGCGGGCAGGATGCGGTAGGCGACCACGACCAGCAGATCGGCGGCTTGGGCCTTGATGAGGTCATGGAACTCCGGCGTCTTGAGCGATACGGGCTGCGCCACCGGGAGGCCCAGGGCGAGGGCCTTTTCCTTCACCGGCGGGGCCGCCAGCTTCATGCCCCGCCCTTTGGGTTTATCCGGCTGCGTGACCACCAGGGAGACTTGGTGGCGGGCCTGCAGGGCTTCCAGGAAGGGGACGGCGAATTCGGGCGTGCCCATGAAGACGAGTCGCATCCCCATAATGGAGTTAATCGCGCCCACATGCGCAAGGCGGGAAGAGGATTATCTTCCCGCACGGAAGGCAATTGACTTGTATGCATCCGGGAGGCATCTTTATGCATATGCGGACTACGATCAATATCGACGATGAATTGTTGCGGAAGGCCTCCGAGGCCACGGGGATCACCGAGAAAACCGCTTTGGTACGGAAAGCCTTGGAAAGCTTGGTCGTGGACGCGGCCTATAAGCGCCTGGCGGCCATGGGCGGGACCATGAAGAACCTTAAGCCCGTTTCCCGCAAGCGGCCCTGGTCGCGCAAGTGAAGGTGCTGGCGGATACCTCGGTGTGGATCCATTTCCTGAGCGCCGGCGAGCCCGGCATGTCCGATTTGCTCACCCAAAAAGCGGTGGACATGCATCCTTTCGTCATCGGCGAGTTGGCTTGCGGGAACCTCGCGGACCGAAAGCGGTTCTTAGCCGAGATTGGCAGGCTTCCGCGCGCTTTGCCCGCGCAAGACAACGAGGTCCTCGCATTCGTGGAATCGCATCGTCTCTACGGCACAGGGCTGAGCTGGACCGATGCCCATCTTCTCGCTTCGGCCCTGATTTCGGGAGATCAGCTATGGACCCGGGATAAAGCCCTTGGCAAGGCCGCTGTGAAGGTCGGGATCGCCTTTAACCCCGGCGCGCATTGATTCGATCCTGGTCGGGTCGGGCCGTCCCATGATTTCGGCTCCGCTTAGAGCCGGTCAGCCCTTCTTCAGGGGCCGCCACCATTTTTCGTTGGCCTTGTACCACTCCACCGTGGACTTGATGCCCGAGTCGAAATCGTGCTTCGGCTTCCACCCCAACTCCCGGCTGATCTTGGAGGCGTCGATGGCGTAGCGGCGATCATGGCCCAGGCGATCTTCCACGTAGCGGATGGAGGTTTCGTCCTTGCCCATCAGGGCGAGCAGCTTGCGGGCGATCTCGATGTTCTCGCGCTCGTTATTGCCGCCGATATTGTAGGCCTCGCCCGCGCGGCCCTTCTCCAGGGCCAGCAATATGCCGGTGCAATGATCTTCCACGTGCAGCCAATCGCGCACGTTCTTCCCATCGCCGTAGATGGGTATCTGCTTGCCTTCCATCAGATTGGAAATCAGCAAGGGGATGAGCTTCTCGGGGAATTGGTACGGGCCGTAATTGTTGGAGCAGCGGGTGAGGACGGTGTCCATCCCGAAGGTGTGGTGGTAGGCCTGCACCAGGAAATCCGAACCGGCCTTGCTGGCCGAGTAAGGGGAATTGGGCGTCAGGGGGGTGGTCTCGCTGAATAGCCCGGTGGGGCCGAGCGAACCGTAAACCTCATCGGTGGACACGTGCAGGAAGCGGCCCACCTTGGCCTTGCGCGCCGACTCCAGCAACACCTGGGTGCCCATCACGTTGGTCTGGACGAAAATCTCGGGCCCGGCGATGCTCCGATCCACGTGCGACTCGGCCGCGAAATGGACGACCGCATCCGGATTGGCCGAGAATATCTCGCTCATGAGGGCGCTGTCGCAGATATCGGCCTTGAAGAACTTGTAGTTGGGATTGCCGGCCAGATCCGACAAGTTGGCCGGATTCCCGGCATAGGTCAACTTATCGACATTGGTCACGCGCCAGCCAGGGCGGGAGGCGAGGACCAGGCGGATGAAATTGGATCCGATGAAACCGCAGCCGCCGGTGACGATGAGATGCATAAGGGTCCCTAACAGAATGCTGGCTTAGAGCGAGGCCGAGACCCCATTCTGTTAGGGACTCTGAAAGTCAAAGTTAGCAAACCGCGGAAATTAGGCAATCGGCCCGGCAAGGCCGGGGGCCCGGCAAGGCCGGCGGCACGGCAGGGCCGGGGCGCGGTTAGCCTGAGCTTACTTGCTGAACTCCCTGGACACGCGGATGAGATCCTCTTCGATGCGAAGGAAGGCTTGCACCAAATCGGGATCGAAGTGCCGGCCCGATTCCGCCAGGATCATTTCGCGCGCCTTTCCGTGCGGGATCGGTTCCTTATAACAGCGGCGCGAAACCAAGGCATCGTACACGTCCGCCAGCGCCACTATGCGGGCGGAGAGGGGAATGGCTTTTCCTTTCAGCGGCTTTCCGATCCCGGGCTCGACGAACATGGCCCGGGTGGACCCCAGCACGTTCGGGTAACCGGTGCCGTCGTAGCGCTGGTGGTGGTGGTAGGCGATCTCCTTGGACAAGGAGTAGAAGGTGCGCCATCCCAGCTTCAGCTCCAACTCGTGGAGCAGATCGCCGCCGATGATGGTGTGCATCTTCATGATCTCGAACTCATCGGCGGTAAGGCCCCCGCGCTTCTTGAGGATGTCGTCGCGGATGCCCACCTTGCCGATGTCGTGGAGCGGCGCCGCGATGAAGATCTCGTCGCAATAGCTGCGCGTGATGTAATCCGAGTACTCCGGGAACTTGGCCATTTCTTGCGCGAGCATGCGCGAGTAATGGCTCATGCGGATGATATGATCGCCGGTGTCGGGATCGCGCACCTCGGAAATCTTGGCGAAGCCGAGGATGGAAACCTTCTGGATCTCGTTGCCGCGCTCCAGGCCCTCCAGGATGCGATCATGCATCCCCTGGTTGGCCTTGCGGTAGGCGGAGGCGATGGCCCATAGCCCGCCGTAGGGCACCACGAATTCGGGCAGCCATGCGAGCCAGGGCAAGGGTTGGGCAGGCAGGAAACCCGCGGCCGTGCCATGCACGGCGACATGCATTCCGAAACGGGCCAGGTGGAAGACGGCCCCGAAGGCGAGGGCGGGAAGCAAAGGATTGTCGAGGATGGTTTCGAACAAGGCCAGGGTGCGGGGGGCCGGGGCGCGGGCCGTAAACGGCTTGACCGCTGGAAGGGCCGTAGGCTTGCCCTGGCCATGGATATCCAATAATGTCATAGGATCGATGGTCCCCTTCGATCGCGAACCTAGCTATAGTAAGGCCCACGAGGCCTTTCGCACAGCGCGATTCTCCCGACCGATAACGGGCGAACCGGTCCCGTTTCGCCATGGTCGCAAAGAGGGTGGTGAGCGTGGACGCATGATTTTGCTATGATTTTACCAGCGCGCGATGCGCTCCCCCCATGCCTCGTCCTAATTCACGGAAATCGGCTCCCCATGATCGCCTTGCCCGCGCTCGTATGCTGATCCGGTCGCGCCAATCCCTCAGCGAATCCCTGGCTGCAAAGAATTCCGACAGAGAGGAAAAAGTGGTCTTCGCCCGCCTCGATCATGGGCGCGAGGCCCGCAAGGGTTTTCCGGAAGTGGTTTTCGGGGAAGGCAAGACCCCGGAACAAATCGTGCTCTTGGCCGAGCGCATCCTGGCGCGCTCCGGACGGCTCCTGGTCACGCGCGCCCCGCCCGAGGTTTGGGAACGCCTACGGCCCCGCTTTCCGCGCCTTAGCTACGATGCGGCCGCGCGCGCGATCTGGTACGCGGGAACGCCGGCGTTACGCGCCCGCCATGCCTTGCGGCGCGGTAGCGTGCTGGTGGTGGCGGCCGGCACCGGCGATCTGCCCGTGGCGGAAGAGGCGGCGCTCACCGCCCGCCTGCTCGGCTGCCGGGTCAAGACCGTCTACGACGTGGGCGTGGCCGGCTTGCATCGGCTGCTGGCCCAGTTGCCCGCGCTCCGGAAGGCCACCGTCATCATCGCGGTGGCGGGCATGGAAGGGGCGCTCGCCAGCGTGGTCGCCGGGCTCGTGAAGGCGCCCGTCATCGGCGTGCCGACCAGCATCGGTTACGGATCGTCCCTGCAAGGCATGGCTGCGCTCTTGGCCATGCTCAACTCCTGCGCTTCCGGGCTCACCGTGGTCAATATCGATAACGGTTTCGGGGCCGGGTTCGCGGCGGCCCAGATGTTGCGTTTGGCCCAGAAAGCTTGATTGCAGGAGGCCGGACCGAATTCGTAGAATGAGCGGGATGATTTCCTCCCCGGTGCGTATCGGCGCGGCCGCCCTTGCCCTTTCTGTCCTCTGCGTTTCCGGTCTAAACGCGGACACGGAAGTATGCGGCACCTATGAGCTGGCCACCGAATGGAACGCCCACGATTCCCCCTATCTGGTCACCGGCGACATCTTCATCCCGGCCACCTCCCGCTTGCGCATCGGCCCGGGCGTCACCGTCCGCTTCGCCAAGCCCAGGCCCTGCGAGCTGCAGAAGAGGAAAATCGACCAGGTGGATTGGTCGGATTCGATGTATACCGGCATCAAGGCCGAAGGCACCCTGTACGTGCTCGGCAGCGAAGACAAGCCCGTGGTGTTCGAGCCGGAAAGCCCGAAAGCGGGCGCCATCGGCTGGGACGGCCTGCGGCTGACGGGGCAGAAAGAGGGCATGGCCGAGATCGGATTCGCCGTCTTTCGGGGGGCCAATCAGGCCATCGCCGCGGAGAAGGCGGGATTCTTCATCCATCATTGCCTGTTCGAAGGGAACAACACCGGCATCCTGGCGGGGCTGCGCGGCGACGTGGGCATCGTCAATTGCGACTTCATCGGGAACCTGAGCGCCGGCCTCGTGATCCGCAAGGCCGGCCCGCGCATCGCCAACAATCTCTTCGCCCAGAACCGCGCCTACGGGATCTGGGCCGACGGCCGCCCTGCCATCCAGGCCCGCTACAACGCCTTCTGGGGCAATCGGGAAGAGGCTTGCTACAAATGCCCCTATGCCCTGCTCGACTCGTCGGCGAAGAACGCCAACGGCGATGCCTGCGATGCCTTCGGCAACCTCGCCGCCGATCCCATCTTCGTGGGCTCGGCCGCTTACGACGCCGCGCGCGAGGCCGACGTGGCCGAAACCACTCCCGCCCATCTGGTGAAAGATCCCGAATTGGCCCAGCTCGAAGCCAAGGCCCGCGCCAAGGAAGAAGCCAAGGCCAAATCGAAAGCGAAGCGGAAGAAGGAGTACGAGCCGCTCGGAAAAGGCCCGTACGTCCTTTCCAAATACTCCAAGCTGATCGACGCGGGGCATCCCGGCAAGGACTTCCGCGATCGCGACGGCAGCCGCAACGATATCGGGCTGCACGGCGGGCCGATGGGCCGCATCGCCATCGATCCCTTCTAGGTCGGCTCTAAGGGCCCAAAAACGCCCCAAGCTCCGGCACCGGAGCGTCCGCCGCGCCGCCCCGCGCCCTGGACCCGGGAGTGCGGCGTCCTTATAATTTGGACATGGAAATCGGAAGCGTCTCCTCCTTGGATTCCACCTCCTCCATCCAGGGCATGCAAAAGGCCTTCGCCCGCAATGCCGAGCGGGCCAAGCGCCTCGCCGATCCGGAGGGCGATACCCAGCTCGATAAGGATATGGCCGAACTCCCTTCCGACAAGGAGGACGTGGCCATCCAGACCAAGGTCATCAAGACCAAGGATCAGATGCTGGGGGATTTGCTGGATATCCTCGCCTGACCGGCGCCCTCTGTCACCATTTTCGCTAGTGCTTGTCCGTTCCGGGGCCTTGGGCCCCGTCCTTCCGCGTCTGGACCTATTGTGGGCGGCGTAAGCGGGATATATATTCCAGGTCGCGCCCACGTCTCAGGAAAAAGGTCCGACCATGAAAGCTGTTCTGCTCTCCCTTGCCCCGCTCCTTTTTATGGGCTGCTTGCCCGGAGTCAATGACGTCGTCCTGAGCGCCCGCGTGCGGCCCTTCCAGGATAACTCCCATCCCAAGCCGAACCCTAAGCCCGTGAAAGATCCCGTCAGCCCATTCGCCCTGGATAGCGGCACGGTTTTCCTGGCCGATTTCGACTGCACACTCGTCAACCGGGTCACGGAAGCCCAAGGCTCCATGCAGGCCGGCGCTTTCGTGCCCGCGCTCTTCGGCTCCGGGGTGCATTTACAAGCGGATGCGGGGCAAAAATTCCTGGTCGCCTTCCCGAACACCCCGGCGCTCTCCTTGCGGTCGGGTACGCTGGAAGCGCTCGTTCGTTACGATGCGGTGCAGCCGGGCTTTTCCCATTTCATCGACAAGTCCTGGCAATACGGGGTCTCCGCCTTCGACGGGAAGCTGGCCGCCTGGTTCGGAAGCACTTGGTGGTATACCGACGTCGCCTTGCCCGTGGGGGAATGGTCCTATGTGGCCGTCACCTTCGATGGCCAAACCTTGAAGATGTACTTGAACGGGGGCCTGGCGGCTTCGACCGCGTATTCCGGGACGGGTAATCCTGAATACAGTTCGGTCTTCGATTTGGGCATCGGCAATGCCGACGATGCCGGATTCAATATCCCCTTCAAGGGAACGGTCGATGCCGTTCGCCTCTCGCGCCCGGTGCGCACCGCCGATCAGATCGCCGAGGCCTGGACGCGCATCGAACCCCGCAATTATTAGGCACAAAAAAAGACGGGACCCTCGCAGATCCCGTCTTTCCCTCGTGTGGTGCCCGTATCCTTGCGGAACGAGTACGCCCATATACCTCAGGAAGAAACGTGCCAAACGAGGTTGCATGGAGTTAAGGCTTTTTTAGAATATTTATGGGGGTGGCCCGGTTTCCGGCCGTTTCGGGCCTGTAAAGAAAAGCCCGCCTTGTCGGGATGCCTTACACCAAAAGCGAGGAACCTTGGAATTGCGATACGAACAACTCTCGCCGGTGCTGGCGAAATTCCTCGCCCGTTACGGCTTCGGTCCCGATGCGAAATTGGACCTCGCGGGCTCGGCAGGCTCGCGGCGCGAATATTACCGGATGGCCATGGGCTTGAGATCCTTCATCGTCCTGGTTTCCCCGCCCGACGATGCCGACTTCGGGCGCTTCCTCCGCATCACCCAATTCTATCGCCTGATGAATTTCCCCGTCCCCATGGTCTATTGCATCGACGATGCGGCCCACCAGGTGTTACTGGAAGATCTCGGCGATCGCCGGCTCTACGATCTGGTGAAGGACGGCGGGCCCGCCACCGAATTCTATAGCAAGGTGATCAACCAACTCATCGACCTGCAAACCCGTTGCTTCCAATGGCACCAGGAATGCCCGGACATCCGCTCGCGCCTGTTCGACGAGCATGATCTCCTCTGGGAGACCGATTATTACAAGACCCAATACCTGTTGGGACACCGGGGCATCGCCTATTCCGCCACGGACGACGCCCGTCTCGACGCCGTGTTCCATGAGTTGGCGCGGCGCGTGGACGGCCAACCCAAATCGATCATGCATCGCGATTTCCAATCGCAGAACCTGATGATCCAGTTCGACGGGACCGTGCGGGTGATCGATTACCAGGGGAGCCGCCTGGGCTCGGTTTATTACGATCTCGCGTCCTTGCTTCTCGATCCCTACGTGCTCTTGCCCGACGCGGACATCGACGAGCTCCTGCGCTATTACCATCAGAAGTCCCTCAACCCGCTCCCCTTCGACGAGATGTACCGGCAGTTCCTCTTGGCGGCCGCGCAGCGCATCATGCAGGCATTGGGGGCTTATTGCTTCCTGTCCCGGGTGAAAGGGCTGCCGCAATTCCGGGCCTACATCGACCCCGGCGAAAAACGCCTGGCCTGGATCGTGGAACGTTCCGGCTGGCCGGACCTCGAGCGGGTGCTGCCGCCGGCCTGATCCCTTTTTCCTACTTTCTTGGGCCTTAAATGGCGCCTCCAGCGCCGCGCGGATGGCCGCGGAGAGGGACATGATGGCGGGATTCATCAAGGAGAAAACGGCCTGGTTCAAGGAGGACTGGAAGGCGCTCCTCGGCGTCATCCTGCTGGGATTGATTCCCTTCGCCTTGCCGACCCAATCGGAAGGAGCTTTCCTTTTCTCGCCGGGCCAGGCCCTCTACGCTTCCGATCAATTGGGCTCGCCTTCGTGGCGTTTCTACTTCGAAGCCCTGAAGCACGGGATCATCCCGCAATGGCTTCCCTACGAGCTGGGCGGCATGCCCAGCTTCGACGCCGGCTTCGGCGATACCGCCTATCCCCTATTCATCCTGCTCGGCATGATCTTGCCCATCAAGACCTTGATCTCGTGGATGTTCGTCTTCCACGTGCTGATCGCGGGCTTGTGCGCCTACTATCTGGTGCGACGCTTCTTCCGGCTCGACAAGCTGTTGTCCGTGGCCCTGGCGGCCGCCTACATGCTCAATACCAATTTCATCTCCCACATCCACGCGGGGCATACGGGCAAGTTCTACATCATGACCTGGCTACCCTTGTCGCTGTACCTGCTGTTGCGCAGCCTCCAGCGCGAAGCCAAGCTGCGCCATTTCCTGGGACTGGCCCTGTCCGTCACCTTGATGATGCTGCCTTTCCATCCCCAATTCCTGTACTACGTCCTGATGGGCTACTTCGTGGTCTGGGCCTGGCGCACCTTCCAACTGGCGAAGGAAAAGGCCTACGGCTCCGCCGTCATGACCGCCGCCCGCTTCTGGGTCCCCATCCTGCTTGGCCTCGGGATGGCCTTCTTCGTGCTCTATCCCCCCACGCAATGGACCAAGTTCTATGGCGTACGCGGGTCGACGGAGAAGACGACCTATGAGCATGCCACCTCCTGGTCGATGCACCCCGAGGAGACGGCCTCGCTGATCGTTCCCGAGTTCGGAGGAATCAACGAGAAGTATTGGGGGCGCAACCCTTTCAAGCTGAATTCCGAGTATCCCGGTCTGTCGGTGCTGTTCCTGGGCATCCTCGGGCTGGTTCTGTACCGCAAGGAAAAGGGCTATTGGTTCTGGCTTTGGGGGAGCATAGGCCTTTTGGCCATCGTGTTCGGATTGGGCGCGCATACGCCCCTGTTCCGCCTCTTCTATTCCCTGGTGCCCGGCATCAAGAACTTCCGCGCCCCCAGCATGATGCTCTTTTGGCTGGCCACCGCGCTCTTGGTCATGAGCGCCGACGCCTTGTCGCGCCTCACGCGCGGGAACCTGCCTTCGGAGACGCGCGCGCGTTGGAGCAAGCGCTTGGCCCAGGTGGGCTTCGGCATCGCCGGCGTCCTCATCCTCTCCGGTCTCGCGCCGAGCATCGTATACGGGATGTGGGACGGGATTTTCGGCGGCGACGCGCTCCCCAACCTGGCCAATCGCGCGGCCTCGCAATCCGCCTTCTCCCTGGGCGCCATCCGCGCCGGCGCGCTGCTGGGCATGCTGGTCTTCGCGACGCGCAAATGGCTGCTGCAAAAGCCCGACTCCTTGCGTTTCGGCCTGGCCCTGTTGGCGGTGACATGCGTGGATCTGATCTGGGTGGACTCCAACTTCATCATGACCTACGATCCGGGACGCTTCCTGGCTTCCGAGCCCGCCATCGATTACCTCAAGGCGGACACGTCCTCCTTTCGCGTGTTCGACCTGCCGGGCGCCGAAGAACGTTCGGTGATGCACTTCCATGAGATAGAGACCGTGGACGGCTGGACCGACAACGAATACCGGCTCTACCGCGAGTACCGCGGCGGGGACTACCAGCAGAACCCGAACTTCATGGCCGGGCTTAAGCAGAATCCGGACGGAACGGTTTCGGGAAGCGTATTCCTGGACATGCTGAACGTGAAGTACCTGGGCTACCGGCTGCAAGGGGAAGGCGGACTGCGCTTGGCCCCGAATACTTCCGTGCTGCCGCGGGCGTGGTTCGTGCCCTATTGGGATACCGTGCCCGAAGCGGAGGCCATGGAACGCATGAAGGCGCCCGGCTTCGACCCGCGCAAGATCGCCTTCCTCTCCGGATCGGGCCTTACGCCGCGCCCTCAGCCCGAGGCCGCCGCGGCGGATACGGGTAAACCGGCCGCCGCCATCCGGCTCGAGCACAAGGACTATAACCATTCCTCCTGGTCGGTTACCGCCCCCAGCGAAGGGCTGTTGGTCTTGTCGGAGCTCTGGTTCCCCCATTGGCAGGTACAGGTGGACGGGAAGCCCGCGCCCTTGCTGCGCGCCGATTTCGCCTTCCGGGGCATCCAACTTCCCGCCGGCAACCACACGGTGTCGCTGACCTACCGTTCTCCCTGGCTCAGGAAAGGGATGGCCGTTTCCGCCCTATGCCTGCTCTTGCTCGCGGCGGGAGCGGGGGCGCTCTATTGGCTGGAGAAGCGCAAATCCGCCAGCGCCCCAGTAGCCTAACGGGCCAACAGGATTCCCGCGCCGGCTGGCGTCCCTTCCAAACGCCAGGTCCCGGCATCATCGGGTAGGCGACGGAAACGCGCCGGCATGCGATGGCCTGCCAGATCGTAAAGGGCGGGTTCGGTAAGGCTCCGGAAAAGCAAGCCCTTCTCCGCGCGCACCAGGCGCGGCTTCGGCCGGGAAAGCGCCGCCGCCGCCATGTCCAGGATAAGGGGCCGCGAGGGGCTCCATTCGGGAGCGGTGGTCGCCGAGTCCGCTGCCACCGCCTTCTTCGCTAAAGCCGCTTTGCCGGCCGCCAGCTTGGCCGCCCCACCCTTGGGAACCGCCGGTACCAAGCGGACGCGCCAATAGATCGGGCCGTTATACGCCGCCAGGGACCCCAATTCATCCGCGCCGAGTTCGAAGGACAGCATGGCGAAGCGGGCCCGGACTTCCACGGGATCGAAGGACGGGTTTTTCGACAGCTCGATCTCGACGCTGTCCCCGGACAGGAAGCCGGCGATGAAGCGGGTGTCGGTGCAGGCGCCGTGATTGGAGATCTTGATCGCCACCTTGATGCGGCCTTGGCATACCCTGCCCGCTTCCGGATAATCCGGCACGGCTACCCCCACGCAAAGGGAATCACGCCGCTCCGGGACGAAGGTATCCTTGTAACGCGCATGGATTTCCTCCGGGGTCAGGGCCCGGTCTTCCATCCGCACGAAGTCGATGTCCCCGTCGAAGCGGCGCGGGTCCCAGGACCGATCCTTGCGTCCGCCCACGAAAGCGGTTTCGACGCTGTCGATGCGAGGGGGGCGGCCGGCGCCTTGCAAGCGCAAGGTATCGGTGGCCTCCAGGCCGTTCAGGTAAAGACGCATGTTACTCCCGTCCCATACGGCCGCCATATGCGTCCACGCCCCCAATTGGACGCAGCCGTCGGAGGGGGCCTCTTTCCAATTGTCGGGATCGTCGCGGCGGGCGATGACGAAGTCGGCGAAGCATACCGAAAGCCTCCCGCGATCGATATTGGACCAGGCCCTTTGCGCTTCGGCCCATTCCGCCGAGGAGCCATATCTGCTCTCCGGGAGCACCGGGTAGAGATACCCGCCGCCCACCCGGAAGACGAAGCCTTGCGTCGGAGTGCCGTCGGTTTCGGGCGGGTCGCTATTCCACGTGCCCGTATTCAGGATATCGGAGACGAAGCGGCTATCCTCGGGCCCGTAACTGCGGATGCGGAAACGCGCCTCGATGGAGAACGGCCCCTGGGGCCCGGGGAAATCCGGCAGCTTCACCACCCCGCCGCGGAAGTCGGCGCTCCCGGCCGCACCGGAAGCCTGGACGAGCCCGATAAGGGTTCCGGCGGGCAGGCTTCCCGCCTGGATGCCGAGATGGGCGGTGTCGTTGAAGTCGAAATGAAGCAACTCCGTCGCGCCCGCGAAGCTGAGGGCGGCGCCAACGCAAATTACGCGAAGGGGAAGGGATCGGGGCATGTTCATGTCTCCTTCGGCGGGTGAGTACAAGTATAGCGCCCTGCGCGACGCGAAGCACATGGAAGAGGCGGGAAAAGCGTCGGCAGGTTCAGGAAATATAAATATTGGTTATTTCCGCCAGGGAAACCATCAACCCAGCTCCGCTTGGAGCCATTCCCGTTCCCGCGCGGCGATCCCCTCCCAGGAAAAACGCGCCGCCCAGGTCCGGGCGTTCCCGGCCAAACGATTGCGCAAGCCTTCATCCTGGATCAAGGTTTTCAAGCCTTCCGCGAAGGCGGCGGGATCGTCAACGGGCGCCAGTAGGGCCGAATAGCCGTCTTTCAGGCTGTCGCGGAAGCCGTCGGCTTGCGTCGCCAACACCGCCTTGCCGGCGGCGTTGGCCTCCAAGGCGGCGATGCCCCAGCCTTCGAAACGGGAGGGGCTGACGAAGAACAAGCAGGTGCGCAACAGCTCCCGCTTGCGCGCTTCGGGAACGTTCGGGATCAACTCGATGGGCAAGCCCGGCGCGCCGGCGACTAGCTTTTCCACGGCGGCCAGGGCTTGGGGGGAAGCGGCCCCCGCCAGCACCAAACGTAAATCGCCGCGCGATCCAGGCGGCAAGGCCGCGAAGGCGGCCACCAGATGATCGAGGCCCTTCATGTAGATGTCGAAGCGGCCCAGGTAGAGGAGGAACGGCGGCCGGGCCGTTTCGGATGCGAGGCGCAGAAGTTCGCTGTCGAAGCCGTTCTGCGTTTGCAACACCTTGATGCGCGGATTCAAGGCCCGGGCCCGCGCGGCCACTTCGCCGTTGCTGACGATGAGCCGGCGGCCGAACCGGTACAGGAGCCATTCGCTCAACCAGGCCAGGCGGCCCATCCAGGAATACTTCTCGCCCGAACGGCCGCCCACGTAATGATGGGCGACCATGAAGAAGCGCCGGGGCCTAAGGAGTCCCGCGAGCAAGGGGGCGTAGGCGGAAACGCTGTTGCCGATGGCGTCGGCGCGATCGAAAAGCACCCGCAGGTTGGCGGCCGCGGTGAAGACCAGGCGGGAAAGCAGGTAGGACCTGCCGAACCCGATCGCCCGGTACTCCAGGCCGTCGCGGAGGCCGGGCCGGAAGCCCGGGAAAGCGCCTACGAACAAGGTAACCCGCTCCCAGTCGGGGCGCTGGCGCTTGAGGATTTCGAAATCGCGCAAGGCGCCGCCGCCGGACAGCCAGGGATTGCCCGGGCTGTCGTAGGAGTAATAGGAAAGCCGGAGGCCCTTCGCGCTCACCGGCGGCAAGATAAAAAGATGCGGCAGGATTTACGTCCGGATGGATGAACAAGGGATGTTCCATCAACAAGCCCTTCCCGATTGGCTAGTTTTCTTTTGCCATGTACCGCTTCCGCATCTTCTCCAAGGGGAAAGTCCGCCTCTGGCCCCTCCCGGACTCCGTCGTCCTGATCGGATCCGGCGCCGACTGCGATCTCGTCCTCGAAGGCGCCGACATCCCCCCGCTCGCCTTGCGGCTCTCCTTGACCGGCGACTCTTTCCGGGCCGACTCCCTCGATCCCAAGGCCAAACCCATCTTCAACGCCAAGCGAGCCGATGCGGCCGAGGTGCGCACCGGCGATCTGATCGAGTTGGGCGCAACGCGGATCTTGATCGAGAAGGACGCGGACGGAGGGGATAAAAGCGTCGGCGCGGATCCGGCACTCTCCTCCGAAGGCGCGGTCCCGCCCGGTCTGGCGCGCCTTTGCGCCCTGGTGGCCGAAGAACGCGATCTCGAATCCTTGCTCCGCCAGGTCATGCGCCTCTCGCTGGAGGCTTTCCGGGGCGACGAGGCCCTTCTGTTCACCCTCGACGCCGGCGGGAAGCCCGCGGTGGCGGTCTCCACGCGCGATGCCGTCGAACCCTTGTTCAGCGATACCGTTGTGGCCAAAGTGCTGAGCGAGGGCAAGGGCATGTACCTGGCCAACGCCCTCGAAGATCCCGAATACGGCCGATCGCAAAGCGTGGTCGATCTTAAGCTACGCTCGGTAATGTGCTGCCCGCTTTTGACCGCCGGACGGCTCTCCGGCGTCGTCTATATCGGTTCCAACCGGCCTTCCGTTTCCTTCGGCCCGCAGGCCCTGGCCGAGCTCGAGGTCTTCGCCCTGGTGGCGGGCAGCTTGCTCGATCACGTGGCCGCCCTCGGGATGCAGGGCAAACTGCTCGCCGCCTTGGGCCCGCAAGGCGAGGACCCGGGGTTCATCTCCACCTGCCCGCCGATGCGCGCGGCCGTATCCGAAGCGCGCGCGGTCGCCGGCAGCGAGATCTCGGTGTTGATCGAAGGCGAAACCGGCACCGGCAAGGACTTGATCGCGCAGTACATCCACCGCCGTAGCGCGCGCGCCGGCAAACCCTTCCTGGTGGTCAATTGCAGTACCTTGCGAGGCGACATCCTGGCCAGCGAACTGTTCGGGCACAGAAAGGGCGCCTTCACCGGCGCCGTGAACGATCAACGCGGCATTTTCCAATCCGCGGACGGCGGGACCTTGTTCCTCGACGAGATCGGGGAGATGGATTTGCCCTTGCAATCCATGCTGTTGCGCGTTTTGGAAACGGGGATGGTGCGCCCCGTAGGGCAGTCCACCGAGACGCGCGTGGACGTGCGCATCCTCAGCGCGACCAACCGCAAGCTGAAGCAACGGGTGGCCGAAGGCGCCTTCCGCGAGGATCTCTACTACCGCATCAACCAACATCGCATCACCTTGCCGCCTTTGCGGGACCGCGGCGAGGATCTCGCTCTACTGGCGCATTTCTTCCTCGAGAAGGCCAAGGCCCGCTACCCGGAAAAGCGCCTGGCGGGATTCGATCCGGAAACCCTGTTCGCCCTGGCGCGTTACCGGTGGCCCGGCAACGTACGCGAGCTGGCCAATGCCGTCGCCAAGGCCGCGCTTTTCGCCGATGGATCCCGCTTACGCATGGAGCTTCCCGGGGGAGAGGATCAGTTTTTGGATTTGGAGGGGGCCACGCGCCGCTTCCAGAGGGATTATATGCAACGGGCTATGGACGTGTGCGGCGGGGACAAGGAAAAAGCCGCATCCCTGTTGGGGATCGGCCGTAGCACCTTTTTCCGTTATCTGGCCGAAGCCCGCGAAGGCGAAAACGGGCAACCGGGATAGGGCCTTCGCCCCGGCTCGGCTCAATAGGCGAGCATTAGCCGGGTGGCGTATGCCCCGTCGTTCACTTCCCTGCTGAGAATCCCGATTCGATCAGGGGCGTTTTCCGAGGTCACGAAAAACCCGAAATCCTGCGCCGGATCCGTCCGCTTTACGTAATCGGTCACGTCGATCTCGATGACCCGCAAATCCTTGGGTGGAGCCATGCTCATCGTTAAGGCATACGATGCATCAAAGCGTACCTGGACGGTTTGGGCGGCAATCAGGGACGCGTTCTGGGATTGCACGAGATCCTTGTCGTCGCCGGAGACTCCAGTGTATATGGCGGGATTGGTGGAATTATTTTTCGCCCAATCAGGCAAGAAATAATCCCTGAACCAGTCGTCCCCGGTATTCTCCCAAGCGCCATCAAAGTAGAACCAGTTTCCGGTGCCTTCCGTCCAGCTGCGCTTCATCGCCCAGATCTTGATGGAGTAGTCTTGCGCCTTCCCTGGCCAATTATAACTGCTACCCCGGGCCCAGGTGACGAAGCGGATTTTCGCCGACTTGAGCCCGGCCTTGTTCACCTTGGAAAGATCGAACTTGAATAGCGAAAAGTACTGATCCGAAGGGAGGGAAATGGCGAGCATGCCGGTGTACCCATTGTTCGTCGAATTGTAGAAGGTATCGATGGAGGCGTCTTGGGTGACCGGGATGTTCGGCGCGTACAATCCTGCCTTCACCACCCGGAAGGCCTCGGCGACGTTGCCCGACTTATCCGTGCAAGTATAACGGGCGCGGTAGATGCCGTCGGCGGCCCCCGTCGGCGGATCGAATCCCGCGAAGACCGCGGGCAAGGCGCCATCCTTGTCGTCGATGCAGTCGGCCCCCGGGTCGTCGAAGTAGGCCAGGGCCACCACCGGAATGCTGTCCGGGCCGCGCAGCGCGATCAACGGCCTGACCGAATCGGCGGGAGGCAGGACCGGAACGGGGGGCGTAAGCACGGTAACCATGCGGGTTACCGTATCGGCGGCGTTACCTGCGGAATCGGCGCAGCCGAATTTCAGGGGGTAGACCCCGGGCAGGGAGGGATCGACCGCCCCGGAGCGGGCCACCGGCAAGCTGCCGTCGCGGTCGTCCTGGCAGGTCGCCCCCGAATCGGCGTAGGCGAACCCCTTCGGGATGGACGCCGCGGCCGATCCTACCAGGACGATAACCGGTTTAACCCGATCGGGGACGCGGATGACGTTCACCTTGCGGAGGCGTTCCGGCGCGGCGTTCCCGGCCGAATCGGCGCAGCCGAAACGCAGGACTTGGGTCCCGCGTACGCGGACATCGATTACTCCCGCTATGGCCACCGGCAAGCTTCCATCCCGATCATCCTGGCAAGCCGCCCCCGAATCGACATAGGGCCGTCCCTCCCACGCATCCAAGGAGTCGGGACCGCGCAGGGTGATCGACGGCTTCACCGAATCGGGCATCCGCTGGACGAGCACCATGCGGATCTTCTCGGCCGAATTCCCGGCCGAATCCGCGCAGCGATAGGTTATCGGATAGCTGCCGCGCACCAAGGTATCGACCGACCCCGTTACGGTTAGGGACACTGCGCCGTCGCGCTCATCCTGGCAATCGGCGCCGGGATCGGAGAAGGGCCGATGATCGAAGATCACGAGGGAATCGGGCCCCCGCAACGAGATCACGGGCGGGATGGCATCCGGCCACCGAACCACCCGGACCACGCGGTGGGCTTCGGCGGCATTGCTCATCGAATCCGCGCAATGGAAGCGCAAGACCTGGGTCCCGCGCGAGCGGATATCGATTGTCCCGGCAACGGCAACCGGCAAGTTCCCGTCCCGATCGTCCTGGCAGGTCGCCCCCGAATCGACGTACGGCCGTCCCTCCCACGAATCCAGGGAATCCGGACCACGCAGGGTGATCGACGGCTTCACCGAATCGGGCATCCGCTGGACGAGCACACGGCGGATCTTCTCGGACGAGTTCCCGGCCGTATCCACGCATCGATAGGTGATGGGATAGCCGCCACGAAGTAAGGTATCGACTTTGCCGATTACGGATACGGGAAGCACTCCATCGCGATCATCCTGGCATACCGAACCCGGATCGATAAATGACCGATGATCGAAAATCACGAGGGTATCCGGGCCCCGCAACGAGAGCACGGGCGCGATGGCATCCGGGCGCCGCACCACCTGGACCACGCGCTCGGCCTCCGCGGCGTTGTTCATCGAATCCGCGCAATGGAAGCGAAGGACATACCTTCCCCGTACCGAGGTGTCCACTTGGCCGTCGATGGATACGGCTAAGGGACCGTCCCGATCGTCCTGACAAGCGCTCCCGGAATCGACATAGGCCTGATGGTCGAACGTGGCCACCGAATCGAGGCCCTTGAGGGTTAGGACGGGCTTTACGGAATCGGGCGCCCGCACAACGCGCACCACGCGCTTGAGCGTGGGAGAGTGGTTGCCCGCCGAATCCTCGCAGACGTAACTGAGAGGATACTCCCCCCGCTTGTTCACATCGACGGCGCCCGTGATGGTCGCCGGCAGCTTCCCGTCATGGGCGTCCTGGCAGGTCGCTCCGGGATCGGCCCAAGCCGTGCCTTCGATTACCGTCAGGCTCTCGGGCCCAGCCAAAGTGAGCTCGGGGGCGAGGATGTCGGGCCAGGGTAGGACCCGCACGTGCCAGATCCATTCCGGGGACCGGTTCCCGGACGAATCGGCGCATTGGTAGCCGAGCTTGAAACTCCCGGGCGAATGGGTATCCAGCGAGCCGGAACGGATGGGGACCAGGCCCGTATCGCGATCGTCGCGGCAGGCGAACCCCGTATCGGCGAAGGCCGCGCCCGCGGACAAAGTGAGGCTGTCGGCCGGATGGAGCAGTACGGGGGCCAGGGTATCCGGCCATCGCCGTATCGCGACGTATTGCACGCGACGGGAAACGTTACCGGCCCGGTCCCGGCACGCGTATTCCAGGGCATAGGCGCCGGCCCGAGAGCTGTCCACCTTTCCGCTCACGGTAAGGCGGGGCAACGCGATATGATCGTCCACGCAAGTCGCGCCAGTGTCGAGGACGGGTTGTCCCTCGAAGAAGAGCAAGGAATCATTTCCCTTCAGGCTGATGCGCGGCGGCTGGTTGTCCCAGGCCGGCGCGGAGTCGATGCGCGGCTGCCCGGAGCCGCGTATCTCCACCTTCAAGCCATAGCCCGCCCACCCGTCCCTAACGCCCAGGATGAGTACGTCCACCGGGCCGCCCTGGTAATGTTCGGCGCGCAGCTTGGACAACTCCGACACTTCCCGGACGGGAGCGTTCCAGAGGGTATCCAAAACGGAATCGGTGCCCGCGGCCATCGTCACCACCACCACCGTATCGAAGGTCAGCAAGGTATCGGGCGCCAGGATTGAGATATAGCGCGTGGCATCCTGGTTTTCCGCGACATTGCAAGAAGCCAGCAGCGCCAATAACGCGCCGATCGCCAGGCATGCCAGGATTCTCTTCATTGCTTGTTCCGGATATCGACGACGGTGACTTGGGGATGCGGCTGCGGGGTTTGTATTGCGTACCAATAGGCCCCGCCGCCCGCCGCGGTCATCGCCGCGGCCCCGATGCCCCACCAAAGCCAGGCACGGCTTTTCCCCGCCCGGGATCGGAGACGAGGGCCGTTTCCCGCTGGCGGCTTCGGCGTCGCATCCGCGCCGAATTCCCCTTCCCGATTTCGATGCCCCGCCTCCGTCTTAAGGGCCTGGAAATGGTCGGCGATGGCCGGAGACACGTAGAAACGATCGAGTTCGAGCCCGGGATCCAGCGCGAAGGCCGAATGCAATGTCGTATCGGCGCGATCGGTCCGGCCCTTGGCGTAATAGGCCACCCCCAGGTAAAGCAAGGACTTCGCATGATCCGCGGAATCGGCCCGGTTCGTCGCCTGGGAAAGGAAGCCCGGGTCGGCGACCATCGGTTCCAATGACCGGATGATGCTGTCGTACTCTCCCCATTTGAACAGCTCTTCGGTCGTGACGATGGGCCCGGCCGCGTCGGCCAATGCCGCGGACGCCGTCACGAGCATCAGGAGGATTATTCGCCGGGCGGACATCAAGGGACGTCCTCGATTCGATCCAGGCTCAGGCGAAG